>NZ_LGDB01000030.1:0-9083 GCF_001279655.1 Streptomyces sp. WM6372
CCCCTGAGCAGACCCACACGTTCCTCTGCGAGCACGCCACCACCCACCCCCCCACCCCGCCCCGCGCGGCGACGGGGGCGGCAAGGGATCTGTCCGGCGCCTGCTGATGCCGCAGGAGGACGTGCTGGAGCACGGTCCCGGAAGACCGTGTCCCCCGACCAGTCCGCAGCTGATCGAATGACAGCGTGACGGTGCCGGTCGGTGCAGCGTCGTGGTCCGGTGCGCGCGCCGCCCCGGACAGACGATCCACAACACCTTGCAGACCAACGGCACGCGGATCGACAACGCCTGGGCCCAGTTCTTCCGGGAGTTCCAATTCAGGGTCAGCGTGTCCACGACTTCCTCAAACGGATCGTCGACGCGGCCACGCCGAGGTCGTTATGCATAGGGCGGGGTCCACCTCTCGGGGCGGGTGCGGGCGCAACCGGGAGCGAGAGCGTCGCCCTGTGCGGTGACGGCGTCCTTGGGAGCCGCGATGCGTGG
Source organism: Streptomyces sp. WM6372 (assembly GCF_001279655.1). Classification (NCBI taxonomy): domain Bacteria; kingdom Bacillati; phylum Actinomycetota; class Actinomycetes; order Kitasatosporales; family Streptomycetaceae; genus Streptomyces; species Streptomyces sp. WM6372. The sequence goes on from NZ_LGDB01000030.1 coordinate 484, forward strand.
GGCAGCTGTCACTTCTGCTGCCCGTGCGCGGGAGCCGGGACGCTGCCGTCCTGCGGTACCCGTGGGGCGGGCAAGCGAGAGGGAGAGGGCTGCCAGACGTACGCGGCGGGATCGAAGCGGTTCAGGCGTCGTGTGAGGCGAGGGGTGGACCAGGGCCATGCGAAGGTGTTGCGGCCACTGGAGGTGAGGTAGTAGCTGGTGCAGCCGCCGGTGTTGTAGACCGTGGTGGCCAGTGCCGCTTGTACGGCGCTGTTGTGGGCGTCCTGAACTCCGGGCCGGACCTCCAGGGCCCGGCTGCCGGTCTGGTCGAGGCGGGTCAGGGCGCTGGTGAGGTACGTGAGCTGGGCTTCCAGCACGGTGATGGCGGAGGTGGATCCGCCGAGGAGGTTGGGTCCCAGCAGCAGGAAGAGGTTGGGGAAGCCGCTGACAGTGGTCCCGAGGTAGGCCTGCGGCTCGCCGCCCCAGGCATCGTCCAGGGTCCGGCCGTCCGTGCCGTACAGATTGCTGGCCAGGGGCAGTTCACCGACGCGGAAACCGGTGGCGGTGATGAGGACGTCCGTCTCGGCGACCGTGCCGTCGGCGCCGACGATCTCGTTGCCCCGCACGGCGCTCACCGCGGTGGCGTGCAGGCGCACGTGCGGCCGGCTCAGGGCGGCGTAGTAGGTGCTGGAGGTGAGCAGACGCTTGCAGCCCAGCCGGTAGTCGGGCGTGAGGGCCTGCCGCAGCTCCGGATCGGGAACGGAGAGCCGAAGGTGTGCCCGGGCGCCGGCTTCGAGGAGGCGGGCGAGCCTGGGGTGGCGGAAGGCATAGCCGAAGCTTTCCTGCAAGGCGTACTGGGAGGCGCGCAGGCCGCGGCGGGCGCCGGGCAGCCGGTTGACGACCTGGTGGAACGCGGGGGACAGGCCCAGGTCGGGCTTGGGCAGGACCCACTGGGCCGTGCGCTGGAAGAGGTGCACGGCCGCCGCCCGGTCGGTGATGGCGGGGACGACCTGCACGGCTGAGGCGCCGCTGCCGACCACGCTCACCCGCTTGCCGGCCAAGTCAACGCTGTCGTCCCAGCGCGCGGTGTGGAGTACGGGGCCGGCGAATCCGTCGATCCCCGGCACGTCCAACGGGCGCGGGACGTGCCACGGGCCGGTGGCCATGACGAGGACCGCGGCGCTGTAGGAACCGTCGCTGGTCTCCAGCCGCCAGCGCCCGGCACTCGGATCCCACCGCGCCTCGTGCAGCACCACGCCGCAGCGCAGTACCTCGGCGAGGCCGTACCGCTCGGCCGTGGCGGCGAGGTAGGCGCGGATCTCCTCCTGCCCGGCGAAGACGCGGCTCCAGGCCGCATCCGGGGCGAAGGAGTAGCTGTAGAGCGTGGAGGGTACGTCGCAGGCACAGCCCGGATAGGTGTTCTCCCGCCAAGTACCGCCCAGCTGCGGAGCCTTCTCCAGCACCAGTACGTCGCGAAACCCGGCCTCACGCAGCCGGATGGCCGCGCCGAGCCCCGAGAACCCCGCCCCGACCACCACCACCCGCACATCCCGCCCGTGCCGCCCACCCTGCACGGGAATCACCGCACCCCTCCGGCGAGGGCCACCGCACCCTGCCAGGGGGCATCGCTCATGCTCGTTGACCGTGGGCACCCGGAACTCTTCAGCAACGCCATGCGACGCATGATCCCCCGGACCTCTCGCCGCCACTGCCGCGCGGCCGACCGCCGGAATCCGGTGAAGAAACGTCCCACCCTGGGTGTCGGGCGTTGTCGTGGTGGGATGTCGAGGTCCCCCGAACGGAGCATGCCCCCGGGCTTCCGGCGAGGGCGGGGGTGGGTTGTGCATATCGGCCGGCACCTGGTCTCGATGCTGCGCAGCCACGCCGTCCGTCTCGGCAGCCCGCCCCGGACCGTCATCGACGCTGCGCTCGACCTCGCCGCCGCCCGCCGCGCCCGCCGCCCGCAGCGATGGGCAGTCGGCGCGGGCGAGCTCGATGGTGACGTCCCCGCGCCGGTCTCGTACGGCCGCCTCGACCATCGCCTGCCAGGCCCGGTGGGGCCATTGCCCCCGACGAGGCGGGCCGGCGGCAGGCTCGGGAAACGGCGGCGCGGGGGCGGAACTTCGTATCGTAGACGCCCCCGTCCCCTCAGTCGGCGTTTTCGGCGGGGCCGATGGAATGATCCGGCGTTTCGCCCGCGCCCCGCCTCAGCGGCTGCGATGCTTCGGCCGGTATCACAGGGCCCCCGCCCCCGCGAGGGGCCCGGTGATACCGGCGAACGTCGGTGGCTCCGTGTGCGGGACGGCGCTCCGGTTCGTCGTGCCGGAGCGTCCGGCCGCGGCTTCCCGGGAGTCTTCGCCTCCGGCCGCCGCCGGGCGCAGTGGAGAGGGGGAGGCTTCGATGTCATCGACTGCTGTGGTGAGCGGACCGAGATCCCGGTGGCGCCACCGGCTGCTGGCAGTGGCCGCGTCGTCCGTGCTGGCCGCGGGCAGCCTGGCGGCTCTGGCGGTTCCGGCGGCGGCGGAAGGGGTGTGTGAGGCTCCGGTCGGGGCGGATGCCGTCACCACGATCACCTGCACGGCGGGTGGTTCGGGAAGCCTCACCGTGCCCGACGGTGTGTCCAGCGCCGTGGTCACCCTCGACGGCGCCGGAGGCGGGAACGCCTTCGACGGGACACCGGGCGGCAAGGGCGCGCACCTCGTGGCGACCGTCCCCGCGACTCCGGGGCAGACGTTCAACGTCACCGTCGGCCGCCGCGGCGCCAACGCCACTGCGAACCCGCAGTTCGGCGCGTCCGGGTTCGGCGGCGCCCTCGTGGCGGTGACCACGGCCTCCAACAACCCCTTGCTGACGGCCGGTTCGGGCGGCGGCGCGGGCGGAGCGGGCATCGGTTCCCCGGCCTACCCGGGGGCGACCGGTGGTGACAGCGGCAGGGCGGGCGCCGACGGCCACGGCCTGGTCCCGGACGCGCAGGGCGGTACGGGCGGAGGCCCGGGCACCGGCACCGCAGGCGGGGCGGCGGGGACGGGAGGGCAGGGCGCGGACAACGAGGGCGCGAACGGCTCGCCCGGCGCCTACCCGAACGGCTCCGGCGGCGCCGCCGCGCAGGGCGTCTTCAACCCGACCGGCGCCGGCGGGCGCGGCGGAGCGGGCTACGGCGGCGGAGGCCGGGGCGGTGCCGGCGGCCGGTACGGAACCACCGGTGGCGGAGGCGGCGGCGGAGGCGGCGGATCCAGCCTGGTGTCCGGCACGGTCCCCGGCTCACCGGTCATCCTGACCGACGGGGCCAACGCCGCGGACGGTCGGATCGTTTTCGCCTTCCACCGTGACGCGCCCACGGTCACCGGCATCAGCCCGGACACCGGACTCGCGGCGGGCGGCACGGTGGTGACGGTCACCGGCACGTATCTGGCGGGCGCCGTCATCACCTTCGGCGCGGGCAACCCCGCCACCGGTGTGTCCTGCACCCCGACCTCCTGCAGCGCCACCGCACCGGCCGGGAGCGGGACGGTGGACGTACAAGCCACCACGCCCGCCGGCACCAGTGCCGCGTCCCCCGCCGTCCGGTACAGCTACCTTCCCGTACCCGTGGTGACCTCGCTCAGCCCCTCCGCGGGCCCGACCGACGGCGGGTCCGTCGTCACGGTCACCGGCACCGGTCTGAGCGGCGCCACCTCGCTGACCTTCGGGCCGGGCAACCCGGCCGGTGCTCTGTCCTGCACCGCCACCACCTGCACGGCCACCGCACCCGCGCACGCCGCCGGCCCCGTCGACGTGCAGGTCACCACGCCGGGCGGGACCAGCGCCGTGGTCGGCGCGGGCCGGTACACCTACCAGCTCCCGCCCGCCGACATCGACGTGGACCTGGCCGCGCAGCCGGGCCTCAGCCTCCTCGTCCCGTACCTCACCTACACCCTGACCGCCCACAACACCGGCCCGGGTACGGTCACTTCGGCCACACTCACCGCGACCCTGCCGCAGGGCTCCTCCGCCACCGCGCTGTCCCCGGGGTGCACCGCCATGGGGACCACCGTGACCTGCGGCTACGGCACCATCGCCGCCGGCGCCGCTTCGGCCAAGACGTTCCGGGTACCGCTGAGCCTGCTCTCGCTGGGCCGCGTCTCGGTCACCGCCACCCGTACGGTGTCCGCTCCGTCCGACCCCAACCTGCTCAACGACAGTGCGACCGCTGCCTGCACGGTCGTCTCCGTCCTCCTGGCCACCTGCCCCTGACCCCCGGGACAACACCCGCCTTCAGGATCGGCCCCCGTCCCGCAAGCCCACCGGCTCGCGGGACCGCGCCGCGCCGATCCTCGGGGTGCCCGTTTCCGGTCTCCACCCGCCGCCCGGCCCGTCGACCGGGCCCTGGGTCGGCGTGTTGGATGACGTTCACGACGAAGACGAAGAGGATGATGCTGCGGGCCAGATGACGTCCTCGGCCACCCGCAGCAGCCGGAAGGCCGACTCCGGGTCGGCGTCCGCGCGGCGTGCGACGGACGGGACCGGCTTCTCAGGCGATGCCGACCTTCGGGGCCTTCGCGGCCTCCGCGACGTCGGCCTCTGCGACGTCGGCCGCTTCGGTGGCGGCCGGTTGCGGCGTGCGGACGAGCGGGACCGTTGCGCACGCGGCGAGCAGGGATGCCAGGGCGACCGCGTACCAGCCGTGCTGGAAAGCGGCGACAGTGTGTCCGGGTGCCGGGGTGCCGGGGCGCCGAGGAGGCCGACCAGGATCGCGACGCCGAGGACCGCGCCGATCTGGCGGCCCCGACGTGCGGGCGCCTGGATGGGATCGGGCCGGGCCGATCGAAGGCTCCTGAACTCAGCAGCGATCACGAGTGAAGCGGTCGCCTCGATGGCCGGCCGAGCCGTCGGGGCATGTCCTCGACCGCATCCGCAACGCTCCCACTGAGGCTTTCCGGTTGTCGTCGGGTGGCGATGGTCCGTGATCCTTGCGGTATCCCGGTGGTACGCGGTAGCCGGAGGCTGGGGGACGGACCGCTGAGAGCCGGGCGCCTCGTGAAGGGATCCGGCTTCAGGCCGGCGAGTGCTTCGCGGCGGATGAGAAGACTGCGGTGATCGCGAAGCACCACCTGCGGGTGAGTGTGCGGTCGGTGGAACGCCGGCGCCGCGCCTGGCGCGCGGGCGACGTGGAGGCCTTGCGCCCTGCGGGTCCGGCGGACTCCCCGACCATTACCGGCGCCCAGTTCGCCGCGTTGGAGGAAGAACTCGGCACGGGCCCGTCGGCGCAGGGCTTCGACGATGAGCGGTGGATGCTCACCCGGGTCCAGACGGTGGTCCGTCGTCGGCTGCGGGTGAGTCCGTCGGTGCCGACGGTGTGGCGGCTGTCAAACGGCGCGGCTGATCCTTGCGGGCTCCCGTCGGCGGAGCCGAAGCAGTACGAGGCCGAACGCGACTGGCTCACCACGATCCACCTCCCACCGTATGCACGCGACAGGGCCCACCACCCGCGCCTTGCTCCACTCGGTGAACCGCCGCTGAGCCGCTGCCCCGGCAGCCCGAACGATGTCGTCGGCAATCGTTGCCTCATGCAGCCCGACATGGCCACGAACACGATCGCGGCGAGTACGTCCCGGCCACGCCGTGCCGACGCCGGCCAGTCGCTCAACAATCCCCACCGGGACCGACAGTTTCCCATTCCGCCAAATGAGATGTCGTCTAAAATGGCTTAAACCTCACAAATCGAGACACTGGGTAACCGAGTCTCAGACCGATCACGGACGCGGCGATGAGTTTTCCCGGCCCGGCAAGTCTCACCACCGCTGTCGACAACACAGGAGGAGCACGTGACTCAGCTGCTGAGAGTCCAGAACTTCAACGTCTCGAGCGACGGGATCGGCGCGGGTGAGGACCAGACCCTCGAGAGGCCATTCGGTCACGTCGACCCCGGGAGGCTCTTCGCCTGGGCCGGCGCCACGGCGAGCTGGCCCATGCGCACCGCCCCTGGGGGAAGCCGGGGCCTGGACGACTACTTCACGCGGGACTACGCCCGCAACATCGGCGCCGAGATCATGGGCCGCAACAAGTTCGGGCCCCAGCGCGGGCCCTGGCAGGACTACGAATGGCAGGGCTGGTGGGGCGACGAACCCCCCTTCCACACCCCGGTGTTCGTCATGACCCACCACAAGCGTCCTTCGATCACGCTCTCCGACACCACGTTCCACTTCGTCGACGGCGACCCGGCCTCGGTCCTTGAGCAGGCCCGGGAAGCGGCGCAGGGCAAGGACGTCAGACTCGGCGGCGGGGCCACCACCATCCGGCAGTTCCTCGACGCCGACCTCGTCGACACCATGCACGTCGCGGTCTCGCCGGTGAAGCTCGGGTCCGGAGTACGACTTTGGGAGTCCCCCGAAGAGCTGCTCGACCGGTTCCACCTGGAGGTCGTTCCCAGCCCGAGCGGGGTGGCGCACCACCTGTTCTGGCGAAAGTGACCAGTCCTCAGGGCAGCCCCGGCCAGGCCGACCTCCCGTACGTTCACGGAACGTGCCTTCAGTCGGACCGGCTGAGTACTTCAGTTGGCACGGAGTGGCGCGAACAGGATCATGTAGGCATGTCTGATCACCTGTCACCCGCATCGCCGACCACGGTGCGACTCACGCGGTACACGAAGACAGAACAAAGCGAAATCCTGGGCACCGGCGACGATCCGTTCGGCGTCGCACACACAGGTCTGACCTGGCTCCCCAAGGAGGAGCATTTCGGCATCAGGCTCGGCGGCCGCCTCGTTGCACACGCCGGTCTGCTCCGACTGCCCATATCGATCGGAGGTGTGAGCACCGAGGTGGTGGGCGTCGGCGGAGTTGCCGTCGCTCCGAACCTACGGGGTCAGGGCCTTGCCCGGCTGGTCATCACGGCGGCCCTGGACCATGCACGAACGCTGGGGCCGTCGCACGCGCTTCTCTTCTGCCGCGATTCCCTCGTGCCCTTCTACGAGCGCCTCGGCTGGCAGGCGCTGGACCAGGAAGTCCATGTCGAGCAACACGAGGGACCGGTTCCGATGCCGTTGCGGACCATGCGGACCCCGCTTCATGGCGGAGTGAACTGGCCTGCCGAAGCGGTCCACGTGCATTCGTTTCCCATGTAAGGAAGGCCCTTTCAGCCGGTAACGCCTCCGCCCCGCCGACGACTTCGCCGCGCTTCGCGAACGGGCGAGCCCCGGTTCGACAATGTCCCGCCACACTCGTCGAAGTTCCCCACTCCACTGGACTCTGGGCGGAGTGGGGCATCACTCAGTTCACCCCGCCCCATGTCCACCTGAAACGATGCTTGGCCGGAGCAGTCACGTGATTGACCTGAAGTGGCTGGGGCCGATCGGGGGTCACCCCTGGGGCGGACCGATGACGGACTGACCGATCTGCTCTGCCAGCCAGGCAGCGTGCCGTTCCTCGGACCCGTCACGATTCCTGCGGCGCACGTGGACGAGCACCGTGTGGTCATCGGAGCGCTCGTCGAGGCCTTGGGTTCGGCAGTTGAACAGCAAAGAGACCCGGGCGTTGTCGGCTTCGCCGTGGAGGTCACGGTCCGGTACGTCGGGCCAGATCAAGCTGGACCACCAGATCTCGCCGATGTTCCGTCCCACCAAGGCGGCAAACTCCTCCTCAACGCTGCCCACGGGCCGGTATTCCATCGACGCCCGGAGCGGCAGGTGCGAGGAGAGGAAGTCCGTATCGCTGGAAAGCTCGGGCGCGTGGACCCCGCCGTGCAAACCCGTCGGGTCGGAAGGATCCCGCGCCCAGTCCTCGACATCCTCTCTCCGGAACCAGGCATCCGGCAGCGCCTCGCGTATCCGCAACACCTCCGGGACGGTACACAGCTCCACCTCCACTGACACCTCCGCGTACTGACGGTCGCCCACTGCCACAAGCTGACGCGCCACGTGCAGAGCCAGTACCGGGTCGGTGGTGCGGAAGATCGGGTACGCGATGGGGTTGGACATGTAAGCACCTTGCCACAGCCGACGGCGGACGAAGATCCGTTTACCTCTGGGGGCCCAATCAGGATCGCTCTCACCAAACTGTCACGTGATCGCCCGGACAGGGCCTGGCTCAACAGTCTGCTGAGGCGTCAATTTCGCAGGCAGGAGGGCCGGGAGCAGGAACCGAGTGCGTGTGTCATCGACTCGCAGGGCATCAAGACCTCCACGAACATCCCCTCGGCGGGCCAAGGTGTCGACGCGGGCAAGAAGATCGTCGGGTAGAAGCGGAGCTCGTCATCGAAACGGTTGGACTTCTTCTCGACCATCGTCCGCCGGGACTTGGCCACCAGAGGATTCGCGGTCCTGCCCCGATCGGCTTTGAAGTCATTCTGGGCGATCCGAAAGAAAGCCCTGGAGCAGCGGCGGCACACCGGATCAGAACCGCGCCCCCTATGCCGTCGGGCCGGTGCCATGGCGGGACGGTGCGCCCTGTGGCCCCGCCATGGCTTGGCAGCCCGAACCCGCTGCGGTCGCTCAGCCGACGCGTTCGATGCGGGCCCGGCGGATCAGGTTCTTGCCGGGTTCCCGCACCTTGTCGAAGGCGGTGTTGTTGAGGAGGACGCAGCTGCCGGAGGGGCCGTTGACCGTGACGGTGGTTGCCTGGCCGTTGTCCAGGTTCGTCACCTTC
>NZ_LGDB01000031.1:0-8752 GCF_001279655.1 Streptomyces sp. WM6372
CCCCCCTCCCCCACCCCACCCCCCTAAGCCTCTACTCCTCCCCCGCTCCTCTCCTCCCCTTCTCCTCTACTACTCCTCCGGCGGGAACACCGCCTCCCCCGTCCCCGCCAGCGTGATCAGGATCGCCTCCACCGGACAGCCCTCCGCCGCCGTCAGGATCGGCTCGTTCGCGTCCGTCTCCGGATCCCGCGGATGCGACTGCCGCGCCGAGTCCAGCGCGAAGCCCTCCGGTGCGTGGTTCACGCACATCCCCGAGCCGATGCAGACGCCCCGGTCCACCTCCACCACCCAGCGGTCACCCACGGCGCTCACGCACCCGCCGCATTGCCCGCCGCGTAGCCCGCCGGCAGGTGGATCATCTTGTGCTCCAGGTACTCGCTCAGCCCTTCGGGGCCGAACTCCCTGCCCACACCGCTGTTCTTGTAGCCGCCGAACGGCCCCAGCATGTCCAGGCTGAAGGTGTTCACGTTGAAGGTGCCCGTCCGCACCTGCCGGGCGAAGTCGATGCCGTGCTCGACGTCCCCCGTCCAGACGCTGCCGCTCAGACCGAACTCCGAGTCGTTGGCGACCCGTACGGCCTCCGCCTCGTCCCCGTACGGGATCAGGCAGACGACCGGTCCGAAGATCTCCTCCCGGGCGATCCGCATCGAGTTGTCCACGTCCCCGAAGAGCGTCGGCTCCACGTACCAGCCCCGCTCCAGCCCCGCCGGGCGGCCGCCGCCCGCCAGGACCTTCGCGCCCTCCTCCTGCCCGATCCGGATGTAGTCCAGCGACCGCTGCTGCTGCCGCCGGGCCACCAGCGGCCCGAGCTGCGTCGCCGGGTCCAGCGGGTCGCCGACCACCAGCGCGCCGGCCGCGGCCGCGAGCGCCTCGGCGACCTCCTCGTACCGGCTGCGCGGCGCGAGCACCCGGGTCTGGGCCACGCAGGCCTGTCCGTTGTTCATCCAGGCGGCCGGGACGATCCCGGCGATGGTGGACTCCAGGTCGGCGTCCGGCAGGATCACGGCGGCCGACTTGCCGCCGAGTTCGAGGGTGACCCGGGTCAGGTTGCGGGCGGCGACCTCCATCACGCGCTTGCCGGCCGCGACCGAGCCGGTGAAGGCCACCTTGTCGACGCCCGGGTGGCCGACCAGGTACTCGCTGACCTCCCGGTCGGCGGGCAGGATCGACAGGACGCCCTCCGGCAGCCCGGCCTCGCGGGCGATGTCCGCGAGGATGTACGAGTCCAGCGGCGACTCGGGAGACGGCTTGAGGATCACCGTCGACCCCGTCAGCAGCGCGGGCGCGAGCTTGGCGGCTGCCACGAACTGCGGCACGTTCCACGGGATGACGGCCGCGACCACGCCCACCGGCTCACGGCGCACGAGGATCGGCCCGAGCGCCCCCTGACGGTGCTCCTCGTACGGGTAGGCGCGCGCGACCTGGATCGCGGCGTCGTAGACCATCATCGGACCGAGCGCCTGCGCGAGGACGCTCCAGGAGTACGGAGACCCGTTCTGCGAGCTGATCGACCGGGCGATCTCCTCGTGCCGGACGGCGATCGCGTCCTTGATCCGGGTGACGACGGCGATCCGCTCGTCCAGGGACATCCGGGGCCAGGGCCCCTCGTCGAAGGCCTTGCGCGCGACCGCGACGGCGCGGTCCACGTCCGCGCGGGAGGCGTGCGGGACGCTGCCGATGACCTGCTCGGTGTGGGGGGAGACGATCTCGATCGTGTCGGTGCCCAGCGGAGCCGTCCACTCCCCGCCGATGAACAGGTGTCCGTGTTCCACGAGCTCGGTCATGGCTGCTGCCTCCTGCGGCTTGGCGTTCCCGAACTGATACCAGTTCTAGTTCCAGGAGTCCACGGCCAGGACGGAACGGCCCGGAAGATCCAACAAGGGGTTGCGACTAGTCAGAACCGGCTACAGATGGTCGACTTGGGCGACTACTGCAACACGTTCTCGTGAGAGTGAGCCGGGCGGCGCTGACGCGGCCGGGCGCAGCGCAGACAGGGAGCCCTCATGCCGCAGGACACGTCGCCACAGTCCGCACCGCCCACCGAACCCGGGGCCGTGCCGTCCCCGTCCCCGTCCCCGCACGTCACCGACCACGGCGGCGGCGTCCGCGGCATCAAGGTCCCGATCCCCGACAACCCGCTCGGCCACACCCTCGTCCACGTCCTCGACACCGACCGCGGCCCCGTCCTCGTCGACACCGGCTGGGACGACCCGGAGTCCTGGGACACCCTCGTCTCCGGGCTCGGCGCCCTCGGCATCGCCGTCGCCGACGTCCACGGCGTGGTCATCACCCACCACCACCCCGACCACCACGGTCTGTCCGGCCGGGTCCGCGAAGCCTCCGGGGCCTGGATCGCCATGCACGCCGCCGACACCGAGGTCGTCGTACGGACCCGCTCCGCCGAGCCCGGCGTCTGGTTCGACTACATGAGCGAGAAGCTGGCCGCCGCCGGTGCCCCCGAAGAGCACGTCGCCCCCCTGCGGGCCGCCCGCGCGAGCGGCCGCCTGCGCACCCTGCCCGGGCTGCGGGCCGCCGTCCCCGACCGGGAGATCGTCCCCGGCGAGCTGCTCCCCCTCGCCGGGCGCCGCCTGCGCGCCATCTGGACGCCGGGGCACACCCCCGGTCACGTCTGCCTGCACCTGGAGGAACAGCACCCGGCGAACCTCCCCGGCAACGGCCGCCTCTTCTCCGGGGACCACCTGCTGCCCGGGATCTCCCCGCACATCGGCCTCTACGAGGCCCCGGAGGACACCCGGGTCACCGACCCCCTCGGCGACTACCTCGACTCCCTCGAACGCATCGGCCGTCTCGACCCGGCCGAGGTGCTCCCGGCGCACCAGTACGCCTTCACCGACGCCCCGGCCCGGGTGCGCGAACTGCTGCGCCACCACGAGGAGCGGCTGACCGGGCTGTGGGAGCTGCTGGCCGAGCCGCTGACCCCGTGGGGGCTGGCGGAGCGCATGGAGTGGAACCGGCCCTGGGAGCAGATCCCGTACGGCTCCCGCACCATCGCCGTCTCGGAAGCGGAAGCCCATCTGCGGCGGCTGGTGAAGCAGGGCCGGGCGGAGCCGGTCCCGGGCACCGACCCGGTCACGTACCGCGCACTGTGACGGCGGCGGACGGCTGCGGACGGCTGCGGGCCCTCGGGTAAGGGGCGCTACGCACCGGCGCCACCCTTCCGGGCTGCTACGGGCCGGTACAGTTGACCCGTCGTCCACCCTTCCGTACGGGGGGAAGCCGGTGCGATTCCGGCGCTGACCCGCAACCGTGACCCGCCCAGGCCCCTGCCGGGCGGGGAGCCGGACCGCCCCGTACGCGAGGTGCGCGGCTCGCGCCGCCGGAGCCCCCGGTGGCCGGCACCGTCGAGGTAAACGGAGCCGGAGCCCGGTGCCCTGTGCGGGCCTGCTCTCCTGCTCCCCAGCACGAGAGGCACCCGCCCCCCATGAACGTCCGCCGCAGCGCCGCCGCGCTCGCCGCCTCCGCCGTGCTCTGCGTGGGCGCCGCCCCCGCAGCCCTCGCCGCGCCCTCCCCCTCCGCCCCGCCGGCCCCGGTGATCCCGTCCGGCCTGTTCGGCAAGAAGGACCCGACGTACGACGGCGTGTGGCGGCAGTCCTTCGCGCTGCTCGCCCAGCAGACGGTCGGCGTGAAGCCGGCCAAGGAGGCCGTCGACTGGCTCGTCGGCCAGCAGTGCGCGAACGGCGGCTTCGCCTCCTTCCGCGCGGACGCCGCCGCTGCCTGCGACGACAAGACGATGTTCGACACGAACGCCACCGCGGTGGCCGTGCAGGCGCTGAAGGCGCTGGGCGGGCAGGACGCGGCGGTGAAGAAGGGCGTGGACTGGCTGAAGTCCGTCCAGAACGAGGACGGCGGCTGGGCCTTCGTCCCCGGCACCCCGAGCGAGGGCAACTCCACGTCCGTCGTCATCAGCGCGCTGGCGGTGGCGGGCGAGAAGCCGGCCGACGTGAAGTCGAAGGCGGGCAAGTCCGCGTACGAGGGTCTGCTCGCCTTCCAGCTGGGCTGCGCCGCCGAGCCGGCCGCCGACCGGGGCGCCTTCGGCTACCAGCCGGCGCCGGACGGCAAGCTCCCGGCCAACGCGGACGCCACGGCCGCCGCCGTCCTGGCCGGCCTGGGCCAGGGCGCGGTCGTGCACCCCGCCGCCACGGACACCCCCGCGGCCGCACTGGCCTGCCCGGCGGGCTCCGCCGACCCGGCGGCCGCGGCGCAGGGCGCGGCCGGCTACCTGGCCGAGACGCTGAAGAAGGACGGCCACCTCACGGCCGTCACCCCGGGCGCGGACCAGCCGACCGCGGACACCGGCAACACCGCCGACGCGGTGATCGCTCTGGCCGCGGCCGGGCACAAGCAGTCGGCGACGGCCGCGCTGGAGTGGCTGAAGGCGAACTCGGCGGAGTGGGCCAAGGACAGCCCGGCCGCCCTCGGCACCCTCGTCCTGGCCGCGCACGCGACCGGCACGGACCCGAAGTCGTTCGGCGGCACGGACCTGGTGACGGCCCTGAACGCGACGGGCCCGGCCCCGCAGACCTCCGAGGCGACGGCGGAGCCCAAGAAGAACGCGTCGGACTCGAAGGACGACTCGAACGTCTGGTGGATCGTGGGCGCGGGTCTGGCGGCCGGCATGGGCATCGGCGTCCTGCTGAGCGGCCGCCGGAAGAAGAACCAGCTCTGATGCGCCGCCGCGGCCTGACCCCGCTGGTCCTCGCGTTCGGCATCCTCCTCACCCTCCTGGCGTCCTCCCCGGCCCTGGCGGCGGGCTACCGCTACTGGTCGTTCTGGGAGGGCGCGGGAGGCCAGTGGCAGTACGCCACGCAGGGCCCCTCGACGGCCCGCCCTGCGGACGGCTCGGCGCTCGGCTTCCGTTTCGCGGTGAGCCAGGACGCGGCGGCCGAGGCGGCGAAGCCGCGCGCGGCGGCCGATTTCGCGGCGGTCTGCGCCGCCACTCCGGTGGTGGAGGGCCGCAAGCGGATCGCGGTGGTCGTCGACTTCGGCGTCCCCGCGGACGCCCCGGCGGGCGACGCCCCGCCGCAGGACACCCCGCGCACGGCCTGCGCGCAGGTCGCCCCGGACGCCACGGCGGCCGAGGCCCTGGCACAGGCCGCCAAGCCGCTCCGCTACAACAGCGCGGCGCTGCTGTGCGCGGTGTCGGGCTACCCGAAGCAGGGATGCGGCGAGCCGATCGCGGACGCGGAAGAAAAGCCGGGTCCGAAGCCGAGTCCGAAGCCGCAGCCTCAGCCGTCGGCGCAGGCGGAGTCCGGCGACGGCGGCCCGTCGACGGGCCTGCTGGCCGGAGTGGCAGCGGTTGCCGCCCTGGCCGCGGCCGCGGTCTGGCAATCCCGCCGCCGCCGATGACACCTCCCGCCACCCCCGACGACGCTGACCGCCCCGGCCCGGCCGGCTCCCCCCGCGCGGCGGAGCCGACGGACGCGGCGGTGGCCGGCGTGAGCGGCGTGGGTGGTGTGGCCGGCACGGGCGGGGCCGGGAGCGTCACCGCGGCAGGCGGGGACGGTGGCGGCCGGCAGGCCGCCGGGGGTGGTGCGGGTACGGCCCGGACCCGCGGGCCCGCGGACGAAGGCGTGACGCCGGGCGGGCCCGGGAGGGCCGGGGCGGGTGGTCCCGGGCCGGGGCCGACGTACAAGACGAGCCGGGTGCACCGGCTGACCGCTCCGCAGGCCCGTCGGGGCAACGCCCTGCACGCGGGGGCGTGGTGGCTCTGGGCGCTCGGGCTCGCCACCGCCGCCTCGCGCACCACCAATCCGCTGCTCCTCGGCCTGATCGTCGGCGTGGCCGGCTACGTCGTGGCCGCACGCCGGACTTCCGCCCCCTGGGCCCGTTCCTACGGCGCGTTCCTCAAGCTCGGCCTCTTCGTCGTCGGGCTCCGGCTCCTGTTCTCGGTGCTGCTCGGCTCCCCGATCCCCGGCGCGCACGTCCTGTTCACCCTCCCCGAGGTGCCGCTGCCCGCCTGGGCGGCCCAGGGGATCCGCCTCGGCGGCCGCGTCACGGCCGAGCAGCTCGTCTTCGCCTTCTACGACGGCGCCAAGCTGGCCACCCTCCTCGTCTGCGTCGGCGCCGCCAACGCCCTCGCCAACCCGGCCCGGCTGCTGAAGTCCCTCCCGGCCGCCCTCTACGAGGCCGGCGTCGCCGTCGTCGTCGCCATGACCTTCGCGCCGAACATGGTCGCCGACGTCTCCCGCCTGCGGACCGCCCGCCGCCTGCGCGGCCGTCCCACCGGCGGAGTCAAGGCGATCCTCCAGATCGGCCTGCCCGTCCTGGAGGGCGCGCTGGAGCGCTCGGTCGCCGTCGCCGCCTCGATGGACGCGCGCGGCTACGGCCGGACCGCGCAGGTCCCGCCCGCCGTCCGGCACACCACCAACGTCCTCACCCTCGGCGGCCTGCTCGGCATGTGCGCCGGCACGTACGGATTGCTCGCCGCCGAGGGCGCCGCGTACGGGCTGCCGGTCCTCGTGATCGGGCTCGGGCTGGCGCTCGCGGGCCTGCGGCTGGGCGGGCGGCGCAGCATCCGGACCCGCTACCGGCCCGACCGCTGGGGGTGGCGCGCGTGGCTGGTCGCCGGGTCGGGCGCGGCCGTCGCCGCCGTCCTGATCCGTGCCGGGTCCGTCGATCCGGGCGCCCTGCAGCCCGGCGTCGTCCCGCTGGCCGCCCCGACGCTCCCGCTGTGGCCGGCGGCCGGGATCCTGATCGGCCTGCTCCCGGCGTTCGTGGCGCCCGTACCGTCCACCACACTCGCGAAGGAAACACCCCAGTGATCCGCTTCGAGCAGGTGTCGGTCACGTACGACGGCGCCGCGCAGCCCACCCTCCGCGACGCCGATCTGGTGATCCCGGAGGGCGAGCTCACACTCCTGGTCGGCCCGTCGGGCGTCGGCAAGTCCACGCTCCTCGGTGCCGTCTCCGGTCTGGTCCCGCACTTCACCGGGGGCACGCTGCGGGGCCGCGTCACCGTCGCCGGCCGCGACACCCGCACCCACAAGCCGCGCGAGCTCGCCGATGTCGTGGGCACGGTCGGCCAGGACCCGCTCGCGCATTTCGTGACGGACGTGGTCGAGGACGAGCTGGCGTACGGCATGGAGTCCCTGGGGCTGGCGCCGGCCGTCATGCGCCGCCGGGTCGAGGAGACCCTGGACCTGCTCGGCCTGAACGAACTGCGCGACCGCCCCATCGCCACCCTCTCCGGCGGCCAGCAGCAGCGGGTCGCGATCGGCTCGGTCCTGACCCCGCACCCGAAGGTCCTGGTGCTGGACGAGCCCACCTCGGCGCTGGACCCGGCCGCCGCCGAGGAGGTGCTCGCGGTCCTCCAGCGCCTGGTGCACGACCTGGGCACCACGGTCCTGCTGGCCGAGCACCGTCTGGAGCGGGTCGTCCAGTACGCGGACCAGGTGCTCCTCCTCCCGGCCCCGGGCGCCGCCCCGGTCCTCGGCAGCCCGTCCTCGATCATGGCCGTCTCCCCGGTCCACCCCCCGGTGGTGGCCCTGGGCCGCCTGGCGGGCTGGTCCCCCCTTCCCCTCTCGGTCCGCGACGCCCGCCGCCGGTCGGCTCCGCTCCTGTCCCGTCTGTCCTGCCTGCCCCAGCCGCCCCTCGCGCCGTCCGGCGCCACGCCCGAGCCGGCGTTCGAGCCGCGGGGGGCCGGCGGCAGCACCCCCGCCGCGCCCTCCCCCCTGCCCGCCCCGGCCCCGCCACGCCGTTCGGCCCCGCTGCCGCTTGAGGCGCGGGGTCCGGGGCGGAGCCCCGGGATCGGGAAGGGGCGGGGTGGGGAGGAAGCCCCGCGCAGCGGCCCCGGCCCGGGCCGCCTGGCCCGTCTGCTCCGCCGGAGCGGGCCGGCCCCCGGCCCCGCCGTCGCGAGCGGCACCGGGACCGGGACCGGCACCCGCGGCGGCACCGGCGACCCGGAGCCCGTGGCCCGGGTCGCCGCCCTCTCGCTGCGCCGCGGCCGCGCCGAAGTCCTCCACGGCATCGACCTCTCCGTCGCGCCCGGCGAGACCATCGCCCTCATGGGCCGCAACGGCGCCGGCAAGTCCACCCTCCTCGCCACCCTCATCGGCACGCTCGCCCCCACCACCGGCACCGTGACCGTCCGCGGCCGCACCCCCCACCGCACCGCCCCGCAGGAGATGGTCCGCCGCGTCGGCCTCGTCCCCCAGGAGCCCCGCGACCTCCTCTACGCCGACACCGTGGCCGCCGAGTGCTCCGCCGCCGACTCCGACGCCGGCGCGGCCCCCGGAACCTGCCGGGATCTCGTCTCCGCCCTGCTCCCCGACGTCCCCGACGACACCCACCCCCGGGACCTCTCGGAGGGCCAGCGCCTGGCCCTGGCCCTGGCGCTCGTACTCACCGGCCGGCCGGCCCTGCTCCTGCTCGACGAACCGACCCGCGGTCTGGACTACGCGGCCAAGGCCCGTCTGATCGAGATCCTGCGGGCGCTGGCCGCCGACGGACACGCCATCGTCCTCGCCACCCACGACGTGGAGCTCGCCGCCGAGCTGGCCCACCGGGTCGTCATCCTGGCCGGCGGCGAGATCGTCGCGGACGGCCCGACCGCCGAGGTCGTCGTCTCGTCCCCGGCCTTCGCCCCGCAGGTGGCCAAGATCCTGGCCCCGGCCCCCTGGCTCACGGTGACCCAGGTGGCAACGGCCCTGTCCGACCCCCGAGCCGAAGGCGAGGCCACACCGTGACCCGCCCCGCCCGCCCCCTCCGCATCGGCCCCCGCGCCGCCGCCGCGC
>NZ_LGDB01000032.1:0-8374 GCF_001279655.1 Streptomyces sp. WM6372
GAACTCCACATCACGACGACCCCGCCCAACACCCCCCCCCCCCCCACCCCCTGGCACAAAGCGGTCCCCCGGAAGTAACCCCCGCCGACACGCCAACGGCCCCGCTCCCCCTTCCAGGGGAGCGGGGCCGCACGCACACCCGGCCTTCCGGCCGCCGCTACAGCACGGGCAGGTTCTTCCGCAGCTCGAAGGCCGTGACCTCGCTGCGGTATTCCTCCCACTCCTGCTTCTTGTTGCGCAGGAAGAAGTCGAAGACGTGCTCGCCCAGGGTTTCGGCCACCAGTTCGCTGCGTTCCATCAGGGAGATGGCCTCGCCGAGGTTCTGGGGGAGGGGTTCGATGCCCATCGCGCGGCGTTCGGCGTCGGAGAGGGCCCAGACGTCGTCGTCGGCGCCCGCCGGGAGTTCGTAGCCCTCCTCGATGCCCTTGAGGCCGGCCGCGAGGAGGACGGCGTACGTCAGGTACGGGTTGGCGCCCGAGTCGATCGACCGGACCTCGACGCGGGAGGAGCCCGTCTTGCCCGGCTTGTACATCGGGACGCGGATCAGGGCCGAGCGGTTGTTGTGGCCCCAGCAGATGTACGAGGGGGCCTCGCCGCCGGAGCCGGCCGTGCGGGAGGAACCGCCCCAGATGCGCTTGTAGGAGTTCACCCACTGGTTCGTCACCGCCGCCGTTTCCGCCGCGTGGCGGAGGAGGCCCGCGATGAAGGAGCGGCCGACCTTCGAGAGCTGGTACTCGGCGCCCGACTCGTAGAAGGCGTTGCGGTCCCCCTCGAAGAGGGAGAGGTGGGTGTGCATGCCCGAGCCCGGGTATTCGGAGAAGGGCTTCGGCATGAACGTGGCCTGGACGCCCTGTTCCAGGGCCACCTGCTTCATCACCAGGCGGAACGTCATGATGTTGTCGGCCGTCGAGAGGGCGTCGGCATAGCGGAGGTCGATCTCCTGCTGGCCCGGGGCGCCCTCGTGGTGGCTGAACTCGACCGAGATGCCCATGGATTCGAGCATGGTGATCGCCTGGCGGCGGAAGTCCATGCCGACGTTCTGCGGAGTGTGGTCGAAGTAGCCGGAGTTGTCCGCCGGCACCGGGCGGGTCCCGTCCAGCGGCTTGTCCTTCAGCAGGAAGAACTCGATCTCCGGGTGGGTGTAGAAGGTGAAGCCCAGGTCGGAGGTCTTGTTCAGGATGCGCTTGAGGACGAAGCGCGGGTCCGCGAAGGAGGGGGAGCCGTCGGGCATCAGGATGTCGCAGAACATCCGGGCGGTCCCGGGGGCCTCGGCGCGCCACGGCAGTATCTGGAACGTGCTGGGGTCCGGCTTGGCGATCATGTCGGACTCGTAGACCCGGGCGAAGCCCTCGATGGCCGAGCCGTCGAAGCCGATGCCCTCGTCGAAGGCCTGCTCCAGCTCGGCGGGGGCGACCGCGACGGACTTCAGGAAGCCCAGTACGTCGGTGAACCACAGGCGCACGAACCGGATGTCGCGCTCCTCGAGCGTCCGGAGGACGAATTCCTGCTGCTTGTCCATGCCTTCATCCTCGCAGTTCAGACGGCCTGTGCACCACTCCCCCGAGGGTCGGGGCACAGTCGGGCGGGCCCAGTATCGCCAGCCGCGGTTTCCGCCACATTACGCACCCTTGAAAGCTCGCGGCACCCCCGCACTGACCTCGGGGCCGTCATGAGCATTACCATCTGCGCCCATGGGGGGCTGGGAGCACATACGGCGCGGGCGCATCGGGCGCCACATACGTCGGCGTGCCGTCATCGTGGTCGCCCTCTCCGTGCTGTTCGGAGCGCTGTTCCTGTGCGTACGGCCGGGCGAGCCGCATGCCGCGACGGCGGCGACCGCCGGGGCCACCCGGGCCGCCGGGGCTTCCGGGGCTACCGCGACCGCCGGGACCGCGATCACCCCGGCGACCGCGCCGGCGACCGCGCCGCGCGCCGTCTGCGTGACCCCCGACGAGGCGCCCGGCTGCTCCCCCTTCTCGCACGTGGCCCCCGGCGTGCTGCCCGTCCCGCCGCCCGCCGTGACCGTGCCCGGCTCCGCCCCGGATCCCGTCGCGCGCGCCGCCGACGGCGGGCCGGCCCGGCCGCACGGGACGCTCGCGCGCGCCCCCGACCTCCATGCCCTCCAAGTGCTGCGGACCTGACGGGTCCGGGCGCCGTACCGCGCTCCACCGGATCCATCCCCCCACCCCCCTCAGCAGAAGGATTCAGGGCACATGGCCAGCAGGACCTCCCCCGACACCAGCTCCCGCCAGGAGCGCATAGCCGAGATGCGCCGCGCCGAGCGTTCCCGCGACCGGCGCAACAAGGCCATCGCGATCACCGCCTCCGTGGCCGTCGCCGCCGCGCTCGTCGGATTCGGCGCGTGGGTGATGATCGACAAGAAGGAGAAGAAGGACGCCGCGGCGGTGGCCGCCAAGGCCCCCGTGAACGGCGAGCAGGCCTGGGACGCGAAGACGCTGGGCCGCAACCACGTCGAGACCCCGGTGAAGTACCCGATGAACCCGCCGGTCGGCGGCGACCACAGCCCGCGCTGGATGAACTGCAACGGCGACGTCTACAAGAACGTGATCCCCGAGGTCAACGCCGTCCACTCGCTGGAGCACGGCGCGGTGTGGGTGACGTACAACGAGAAGGCCGCCAAGGGCGACCTCGACGCGCTCGCCGGGACCGTGGCGAAGACCCCGTACACGCTGATGAGCCCGGTCAAGGAGCAGGCCGGCACGATCATGCTGAGCGCCTGGGGCAAGCAGCTGACGGTGGACAAGGCGGACGACCCCCGGGTCGCCCAGTTCTTCACCAAGTACGTGCAGGGCCCGCAGACCCCCGAGCCGGGCGCGGCCTGCACCAACGGGCTGGCCGAGAAGTGACCCGTACGTACTGGGCGGCCGGGACGGCCGTCCTGCTCGCGCTCCTGTTCGCGGTGGCGGCCACGGTCGCCTCCGCGAGCGGCGGCGACGGGGACGGCTCCGGTACGTCGTCCCGCGCGCCGGGCCTCTACTCGCCGGACGCGGGCTTCGCCCGGGACATGGCCGTGCACCACCAGCAGGCGGTGGAGATGTCGTTCATCGTGCGGGACCGCACCAAGGACGAGCCGGTGCGCTCCCTCGCGTACGACATCGCCAACACCCAGGCCAACCAGCGGGGCATGCTGCTGGGCTGGCTGGACCTGTGGGGGCTGCCGAAGGTGGTGGCCGACGAGCCGCCGATGTCCTGGATGGGCACGGCGGACCAGCACGGCGGGCACGCCGGGCACGACATGAGCGGGCACGCCGGGCAGGACGCGGGCGGGCACGCCGGGCACGACATGGGCGGTGCCACCGCCAAGCCCGGCGCGCTCATGCCCGGCATGGCCACCAAGGAGGAGCTCGCGCAGCTCGGCGCCACCGAGGGCCGGGACGCGGAGGTGCTCTACCTCCAGCTGATGACCGACCACCACAAGGGCGGCGTCGCGATGGCCCGGGGCTGCGCGGCGCAGTGCGAGACCCCCGCCGAGCGGGCGCTGGCCCAGGGCATGGTCGAGGCGCAGCAGTCGGAGCTCACCCTCATGGCGGACATGCTGAAACAGCGCGGGGCTGCGCCGCGCGGGTGACGGGACACGCCCGTACGGTGGGGGGAGGCGTCCTCTCACCCGTACGGGCGTGTGCTCCGCCGCGTGGGAACGCCGCGGCCGAGCGCATCCGCGGCCGGCCGTGAACGGCGCGCTCAGGAGGTTCAGCGATGACGACCGCCGCAGACATCATGCACCCCGGGGCCCAATGGATCCCCGCCACCGAGACCCTCGACCGGGCCGCCCAGCTGATGGCCCGGCTCAACGTGGGCGCCCTGCCCATCAGCGACGCCGACGAGCGGCTGTGCGGCATCCTCACCGACCGCGACATCGTCGTGAACTGCGTGGCCAAGGGGCACGACCCGGCGAAGGTCACCTGCGGTGACATGGCCCAGGGCACCCCGCGCTGGATCGACGCCGGCGCGGACGTCACCGACGTCCTGGAGGAGATGGAGAGCCACCAGATCAAGCGACTGCCGGTCATCAGGGACAAGAAGCTGGTCGGCATGATCAGCGAGGCCGACCTGGCCCAGCACCTCTCCGAGGACCAGCTGGCGGGCTTCGTGGAGAAGGTCTACGCGAGGCGCTGACCCGATCCCCGCGCCGCCGCCCGCGCCCCCGCCCCCGCGTCCGCGTCCAGGACCGCCCGCGCCACCTCGTCGGGGCGGTCCAGCATGACCAGGTGCCCCGCCGGTTCGGAGACCTCGAAGCGGGCGCCGAGCCGGTCGGCCAGCTGCGCCTGGCGCCCGCACCACCGCAGGGCGCCGCGCCCCGCCGAGCCGTCGTACCCCGTGAGGACGGTGGCGGGCACGGCCAACGGGCGCCCGGTCCGCAGGGCGAGCACCTCGGCGGCGGTGTCCGGGTAGCGAGCGTTCTCCAGCAGGGCGCCGCGCCAGACCCGGCCCGTGCGGTAGACGCGGCGTACGAGGTCCCGCGGCGCCGGGTCGCAGCCGCCGGGGCGGGAGGCCCGTACGGCGGCGCGCCGCGCGAGCGGACCCAGCGCGGCGGGCAGCCCGGCCGCGGTCAGGGCCCGGCCGAGCGCTCCGGCAGCGGCGGTGCGCAGCCCGGCGGGCAACGCCGTACGGGGGGCCTCCTCGATGCTGCTGTCGACCAGGACCAGGGCTGCGGTGCGCCCGGGGTACAGGCGGGCGAAGGCCTCGGCGTGGAACCCGGCGATCGAGTGCCCGGCGACGGTGACCGGGCTGCCGCCGAGGCCGAGCGCGTCGAGCAGCCCGGCGATCCGGCGGGCCTCCCCGGCGGCGGTCGGCGGGGCGGTGGCGGGGCCGCTCAGCCCGTGCCCGGGGCGGTCGAAGCGGACCACGGTTCGGCCCTGCGCGACGAGCAGCGCGGCGACGGGGTCCCAGTCGAACCAGGCCATGGCGAGCCCGGCGCTCAGCACCACGGGCGGCCCGCTCCCCCGCACCCCGCTCCCCTCCACGACCACGTGCAGCGGGACCCCGTCCACCCGCACGAAGCGGCCCGGCGTCATGTGCGCCGCTCCTTGTGGACGGAGTACGCCAGCAGGCCCAGCCAGAGCGCCACGAGCAGCACCTGCGTCCGCTGCCCGGCGCCGAGCGCCCAGGTCCCGCGCCCGGCGGTGAACAGTGCGATGGCGGTCAGGGTCCAGACGGTGGCCAGCAGTTCCAGTACGACGAGGGCGGGTCCGTAGCGGGCGAGCGGGGCGAGCCGGCGGTAGCGGCGGGCGGCGAAGGTGAGGGCGACGATCCCGACGAGGGCGCCGGTCATGGCGAGGCTGCTGCTGACGGCGTGCGCCTGGTGGGTGGCCGGGACCAGGCCCGCGGTCTCCCGGGCGGCGCACACGGGGTCCGCGGTGGGCGTGCAGCTGAGCGGGAGCCAGGCGTCGGCGGCGGTGGCCGCGCCGAAGAGGGTGACGCCGGCCCAGCCGACCACCGACCAGGGGCGCCCGGATCCGCCGTCCCGCAGCTGCCAGGCGAGGCCCATCAGGCCGCCCGCGAAGGCGAGCAGGCCGGCGGTGAAGTCGGTGGCCCGGAACAGTCCGCCGAGCGGCCGGTCCTGGGCGGCCAGCTCGCTGACGTACGTCTCGATGGGGTTCAGACCGGTGGACAGCACGACTTCGAGCACCCAGGCGGTGTACGCGGCGGCGCCCAGGCCGATGAGGAGGGCGACCGGCCACGGATTCTTGGCGAACGGACCCTTTTCAGGACTTGTGGACATACTGCGCATCATCCTCAACACGGCGGACCCGGTCCTACGATCAGATACCCACCCGGGGTAGGGTTCCGCCCATGACGCGCCCTGCCCAGCGCACCGCACAGCGAGCCGCCCGGTGGCCCCGGCTGCTGCTGCTCGCTGCGCTGCTCCTGGGCATCGTCACCATGCACACCCTGGGCCATCCGAGTCGGTCCCACACGATGGAGGACGCGACTCCGGTCGCCGCCGTTGCCTCGGCCGCGCGTGCGGCCGACCACACCGGAGACCACGCCCCGGGCCACACCGCAGGCCACGCCTCCGGCCTCACCCCGGGGCACACCTCGGGCCTCACCTCGGGCCTCACCTCGGGCCGCACCGCAGGCCGCACCGCGGGCCGCACCGCAGGCCGCACCGCAGGCCACGCCTCCGGCCTCACCCCGGGGCACACCGCAGGCCACGCCTCGGGCCGCACGGCAGACCAGGCCCCGGGCGACCCGGGCCCCGCCGCGGAGGCTCCGCCCGCGGGCTCCGGCATGGACCCCATGTCGGTGTGCCTGGCCGTGCTCGGCGGGCTGACCCTCCTGATCCTGGGCGCCGGACCGGCCGGCCTCCGCGACGCCGCGCCGCTCGGGGGCGCGGCCCGCGCGCCGGGCCGGTCCGGCGGACCCGACCCGCCCTCACCCCGCGAACTCCTCACCCGGCTGGCGGTACTGCGCGTATAGCGACGGGCCCGCTGCCGCCCCCGCATGCCCGCGCATGCCCGCGCATGCCCGCGCATGCCCGCGCGGCGGCAGCAGACGGCGCCCATCCGCTCGTACGACACACGCCACGAGGTGCTTCCATGCGCTCTCTTCCCACCCATCCCGCCCGTCCCGCCCGTCGCACCGTGCTCGGCGCCGCCGCCGCCCTCGCCGGCTCCGGGCTGCTCGCCGCCTGCTCCGACAGCGCCGGCATGTCCGGCGGCGCCGGCATGGACCACGGCTCCATGAACCACGGCGGCCCCTCCCCCGCCGCCTCGCCGGGCGGCTACGTGGACCCCGCCGGGCCCGAGGTGCAGGCCGCCGAAGCCGCCCGCAAGGCCACCGGACCGGTCTCCGAGGTCAGGCTGACCGCCACCGCCACCCCGCTCGACCTCGGCGGCGGCCTCACCGTCCGCTCCTGGGCGTACGGGGACCGGCTGCCCGGCCAGGAGGTCCGGGTCACCGCGGGCGGCACCCTCGCCCTGACCCTGGCCAACAACCTCCCGCAGGCCACGTCCCTGCACTGGCACGGCATCGCCCTGCGCAACGACATGGACGGGGTCCCGGGCCTGACCCAGCGGGACATCGCGCCGGGCGGCTCCTTCACGTACCGCTTCGCCGTCCCGCACCCGGGGACGTACTGGTTCCACCCGCACTCGGGGGTCCAGCAGGACCGCGGCCTGTACGCGCCGCTCATCGTCGAGGACCCGAAGGAGCCCCTCGCGTACGACAAGGAGTGGGTGGTGGTCCTCGACGACTGGGTCGACGGAGTGGACGGCTCCACCCCGGACGCGGTCCTCGCCGAACTCCGCAAGGGCATGGACATGGGGGTGGGCGGCGGCCACGCGGGCCACGGCGCCGCCGCCCCGCAGACCTCCACCCCCCAGACCTCCGCCCCGCGGACCCCGGCCGCGGGCGGCACGCCCTCGCGGCTGCTCATGGGCGGGGAGAGCGACGTCCTCGGCAAGGACCCGGGCGACGTCGCGTACCCGTACTACCTCGTCAACGGCCGGACCGCGCAGGACCCGTCGGTCTTCACCGCCAAGCCCGGCGACCGGATCCGGCTGAGGATCGTCAACGCGGGCGGGGACACCGCCTTCCGGATCGCCCTCGGCGGCCACGAACTGACGGTCACCCACACCGACGGTTACCCGGTGGAGCACACGAGGACCGGCTCCCTGCTGCTCGGCATGGGCGAGCGGTACGACGTCCTGGTCACCGCGCAGGACGGGGTGTTCCCGCTGACCGCGCTCGCCGAGGGCAAGGGCGGGACGGCGTCGGCGCTCGCCCTGCTGCGCACCGGGCCCGGTACGGCGCCCACCGCCGCGACCCGGCCCGCCGAACTGAACGGGACACCGCTGACGGCGGACCGGCTGCGGGCGGCGGAGCCGGCCGTACTGGCGGCCCGTACCCCGGACCGCACGATCCGGATCGAACTGACCGGCGGGATGGCGAAGTACGACTGGGCCTTCGACGGCAAGCCGTACGCCCCCGACCAGCGGCACCCGGTGAAGGCGGGCGAGCGGGTCCGGCTGGAGTTCGACAACTCCACAGCGATGTGGCACCCGCTCCACCTGCACGGGCACACCTTCGCCCTCGGCGGCGGCGCGGGCGGCGCGCGCAAGGACACCGCGCTGATCCTGCCGGAGGGGAAGCTGACGGTGGACTTCGACGCCGACAACCCCGGGCTGTGGATGGCGCATTGCCACAACGTGTACCACGCGGAGGCGGGGATGATGACGGTGCTCGGCTACCAGCGGTAGCCCTCCGCGGAGGAGTTCGGCCCCCGCTCCCCGCCCGCCCCCGGCCTGCGGGCGGGGGCCGGGCGGGCGACGGGCGGGCGACGGGCGGGGGCCGCGCGGAGGCCGGGCGGGCGACGGGCGGAAGCCGGGCGGGGGCCAAAGCCCTTTGGAGC
>NZ_LGDB01000033.1:0-8173 GCF_001279655.1 Streptomyces sp. WM6372
AGGAACGGACGCTTCCTTTGTACTCACCCTCTCGGGCTTTCCTCCGGGCTTTCGTTCTTTCCTGCGGTTCCGACTCTATCAGATCCTTTCGGGCCTGACCCCCAGTCAGCGGGGTTTGTCTTCCGGGCTGTTGGGCCCTTCCGACTCCCAGAACTCTAGTGGATTTCCCGGCCGATTCATAATCGGCCTTCGGAAATGAATTCGGGCATGCCGAATTCGTTCCCAGTGGGAGATCGTGCTGAGTTGGGTGCCGCAACGAGGCGGCGGGATGTGCCGTCGCCAAAACCTTCCGGCTCTGGGACAACTCGAAGAACCTTACGGATCCACGGGGCCTGTGTCAACCCCACAGCTCAGGTGCTGGTCAGCTCGGCGACTGGAGGTCCTCGACGCGGTCCAGGAGCCGGGTGAGCATGTCGCCCAGCACGCCCCGTTCCGCCGTGGAGAGGTCCTGGAGGAGGTCCTCCTCGAACACCGTGGCCGCCCTCATGGCGTCGAGCCACTTGCTGCGGCCCTCGTCCGTGAGCTCCACGATCACGCGGACCCGGTTGGACTCGTCCCGCTCGCGCGTCACCAGTCCCTCCGCCGTCATGCGGTCGATCCGGTGGGTCATCGCCGCCGGCGTGAGGCCCAGCTGCTTCGCGAGCTCGCTCGGGCCCATCCGGTACGGGGCTCCGGAGATGACGAGGGCCTTGAGGACCTCCCACTCCGCGTTGCTGATGCCCAGAGCGGCGGTCTGGCGTCCGTACGCGACGTTCATGCGGCGGTTCAGCCGGCTCAGCGCCGAGACCACCTTCTCGACCTGCGGATCGAGGTCCTGGAACTCGCGCTGGTAGACGGCGATCTGCTCGTCGAGGCTCGGCTCGTGGACGGGCGCGGTGCCGTCGGGGGTGTCACCCATGGTTCGAAGTATCGCACGGGCCCGTTGGCGTCTAACTCCTTCGATGTGTAGAGTTAAGGATCGAAGTTTAGGTATGAAGTCTTCGGGCTTCAGTTCTCAAAGGCAGGTGAGAAGTGACCAAGGTGATGGGCGCTGCGATGCGGCGGATCCAGGCCGGCAACGCGTTGACCGCGTTCGGCATCGGTTTCACGGTTCCGTTCCTCTACATCTACGTGGCGCAGGTGCGGGGTCTGGGCTCCATGGCGGCCACGAGCGCGTTCGTGGCCTTCGCCGTCAGTGCCCTGGTCGCGCTGCCCCTCACCGGTCGGGTCATCGACCGCCGGGGTCCCGTCCCCGTGGTCATCGGTGCGGCCGTCGCCGCCTCGGCCGGCGCCCTGTCGCTCGGGCTGTCGACCGGGATCGTGCCGATCCTGCTGTCCGCCCTGGCGCTCGGCGCCGGGCAGGCCGTCATGCAGCCCGCGCTGGCCACGATGATCGTGTGGTGCTCGACGCCGGGCACCCGCACGCGTGCCTTCGCGCTCCAGTTCTTCATGCAGAACCTGGGTCTGGGCATCGGCGGCCTCATCGGCGGCCAGATCGTCGACGAGAGCCGGCCCGCCAGCTTCACCCTGCTGTTCGGCATCGAGGCCGTGATGTTCCTGGTCCTGGCCGGGGTCATCCTGACCGTACGGATGCCGCACGCGCCGAGCATCAAGGACGCCGTGCCGCGGGACGAGTCCCGGTCGGGCGGTGCGTGGAAGCGGCTGCTCGAGCACAAGGCCATGGTCAAGCTGCTGGTCCTGGGCTTCGTGATCTTCTTCGCCTGCTACGGGCAGTTCGAGTCCGGTCTCGCCGCCTTCGGTACCGAGGCCGCCGGGATCTCCCCGTCCACCCTCGGCTTCGCGCTGGCCGCCAACACCGGTGCGATCGTCGTGGCGCAGTTCGTCGTGCTGAAGCTGGTCGAGAAGCGCCGCCGGTCCCGTGTGATCGCGCTGGTCGGCCTGATCTGGACCGTGGCGTGGGTCATCGCCGGGTTCTCGGGTCTGGGGCACGGCAGCGCGATGATGGCCGCCGCCGCGTTCATCACCACGTACGCGCTCTTCGGCATCGGCGAGGCGATGCTGTCGCCGACCCTGGCCCCGCTGGTGGCCGACCTGGCGCCGGAGGGTTCGGTGGGCCAGTACAACTCGGCCTTCGCGCTGGTCAAGCAGATGGCGCTGGCGCTCGGGCCGCTGGGCGTGCCGCTGGGTGCGGGTGTGCCGATGCTCTACATCGGGGTGTTCATCGTGGTCTCGCTGGGGATCGCGTGGCTGGCGCTGCGGCTCGGCAAGCAGCTGAGCGCGGTGCAGGACAGGCCGTCGCTGCTGGGCAGCCGGATCGTGGCGCAGGGCGCGAAGGCGGGCTCCGAGGTGGGCGAGCCCGTCGACGCGTAGGGGTACGGGCGCCCTCGGGCGCACAGTGAGCAGGGGGAAGGCCCCGGTCGGTCGACCGGGGCCTTCGTCGTGCCCGTACGGCTATGTGGTCGGCAGGGCGAACTCGCACCAGACGGCCTTGCCGCCGCCCGGGGTGCGGCGCGAGCCCCAGGAGGAGGCGATGGTCGCGATGATCGAGATGCCGCGGCCGGTCTCGTCGGCCGGTTCGGCGCGGCGGCGGCGCGGGAGGTGGTCGTCCCCGTCGGTGACCTCGATGATCAGGCGGCGGTCGGTGCGGCGCAGCCGCAGGCGCATGGGCGGGGTGCCGTGCTGGAGGGAGTTCGCCACGAGCTCGCTGGCGGCCAGGACGCCGAGGTCGCACAGTTCGACCGGGAAGCGCCAGGAGGCGAGGACTCCGGAGGCGAAGGCGCGGGCGCGCGGGGCGGCCTCGACGCCGCCGAGGAGTTCCAGGGCGGCGTTGTGGAAGAGCTCGGCGTCGGCTCCGGTGCGGCTCGGCTGCTGGAGGACCATGACGGCGACGTCGTCGTCGTGGTCGGCGTCGACGCCGAGGGCGCGCATCAGGCGGTCGCAGATGACCGCGGGGGTGCCCTGGGCGCCGGAGAGGGCGCGTTCCAGGGCGGCGACGCCCTCGTCGATGTCCTCGCCGCGCCGTTCGACGAGGCCGTCCGTGTAGAGGACGGCGGTGGAGCCGGGGCCCAGGGCGATGGTGCCGGAGGTGTGCAGCCAGCCGCCGGTGCCGAGCGGCGGGCCGGTGGGGTCGGCCGCCCGGCGTACGGTGCCGTCCTCGTCGCGGACGAGGATCGGGAGGTGGCCGGCGGAGGCGTACGCGAGCAGGCCCTCGTTGGGGTCGTGGACGGCGTAGACGCAGGTGGCGATCTGGCTGGCGTCGATCTCGGCGGCGAGGCCGTCGAGGAGCTGGAGCACCTCGTGCGGGGGCAGGTCGAGACGGGCGTAGGCGCGGACGGCGGTGCGCAGCTGGCCCATGACGGCGGCTGCGCGGACGCCGCGGCCCATGACGTCGCCGATGACGAGGGCGGTGCGGCCGGCGCCGAGGGTGATGACGTCGTACCAGTCGCCGCCGACGGCTGCCTCGGTGCCGCCGGGCTGGTAGGTGGCGGCGATGCGGAGGTCGTCGGGCTGTTCGAGTTCCTGCGGGAGGAGGGAGCGCTGGAGGGTCACGGCGGCTTCGCGCTGGCGGCGCTCGCTGGCGCGCAGCCGTTCGACGGCTTCGGCGTGGTCGCTGACGTCGGCGAGGTGGATCAGGACCCCGGTGTGGTGCGGGTCGGTGTCGCCTTCGGCGGCGGCCTTGGGGAACTCGACGGGGGTGCAGGTGACCGTGTACGAGCTGGTGCCGCCGGGTGCGGTGCGGTTCTTGGCGGTACGGGGCTTGCCGCTGCGCTGGACCTGGTCGAGGAGCGGGAGGAGGCCGAGCTCGCCGAGTTCGGGGAGGGCTTCGTGGGCGGGTGCGCCGGAGGGGCGGGGGCCGAAGCCGGCGGTGTAGGCGTCGTTGACGTAGGCGACGCGGTGTTCGGGTCCGTGGACGAGGGCGACGAGGGCCGGGAGCCGGCCGAGGACCTCCCGTACGGAGAGCTCGTCGAGGGTGGGCACGGCGGCGAGGACGCCGCTGCCGGCGTCGCTGCCGCTGCCCGGGCCGGTGCCCGTCCCGGTGCCGGAGACCGTGGGGTCCGCGGGGCCGCCGTCCGGCGCCGTGGCCGGGCGTGCGGCGGCGCCGCGGGCTGCCGGGACGGCGCCCTCACCCCGCTTGGCCTGGGCGGCGGCGTGTTCGGACCGGGCGGCGGCGCGGCGCTGCGTTCCGGGAAAACGGGCGCTCCAGCGCGTGAAGTTCACTGCGTTCAAGCCTCGTGGTGTCGCAAGTGGTCGCTGTGCCGTGAATGTCACTGTGTGCAGGCGTGGGCCCACCTATGGTCACACGTCCAGTGTGGCCGACCGCACTGACGACGTCAGCCCTGACTGTCCTTCGGGGGGTTGGGGGCGGGTGGGGGAGGGGGGAATCTGTGGCCGTGTCCGGCGGCGAGTTCGAATTCTGCCCTGGGGTGTTCGAGTGAGCCGAGGGAGACGATCTCACGTTTGAAGAGGCCCGAGAGGGTCCATTCGGCGAGCACGCGCATTTTGCGGTTGAAGGTGGGGATCCGGCTGAGGTGGTAGGTGCGGTGCATCAGCCAGGCGGGGTAGGCCTTGAGCTTGCGGCCGTAGATGTGGGCGACGCCCTTGTGGAGGCCGAGGGAGGCCACGGAGCCCGCGTACTTGTGCGCGTACTCGGTCAGGAGCTCGCCGCGCAGGGAGGCCACCAGGTTGTCGGCGAGGACCTTGGCCTGGCGGACGGCGTGTTGCGCGTTGGGGGCGCATTCGCGGCCGGCCTCTTCGGCGGTGATGTCGGGGACGGCGGCGGCGTCGCCGGCGGCCCAGGCGTGTTCGGCGCCGTCGACGGTGAGGAAGGCGGTGCAGGTGAGGCGGCCGCGTTCGGTGCGCGGGAGGTCGGAGGCGGCGAGGATCGGGTGCGGTTTGACGCCCGCGGTCCACACGACGGTTCGGGTGGGGAAGCGGGCGCCGTCGCTGAGGACGGCGACGCGGTTCTCGCAGGAGTCGAGCCGGGTCTCCAGGCGTACGTCGATGCCCCGGCGGCGCAGTTCGCGGACCGTGTAGACGCCGAGTTCGGGGCCGACCTCGGGAAGGATGTGGTCGCTGGCCTCGACCAGCACCCACTTCATGTCCTCGGGCTTGATGTTGTGGTAGTACCGGGCCGCGTAGCGGGCCATGTCCTCCAGTTCGCCGAGGGCCTCGACGCCCGCGTAGCCGCCGCCGACGAAGACGAAGGTCAGGGCGGAGTCGCGGAGGGCGGGGTCGCGGGTGGAGGAGGCGATGTCCATCTGTTCGATGACGTGGTTGCGCAGGCCGATGGCCTCTTCCACGGTCTTGAATCCGATGGCGTAGTCGGCGAGTCCCGGGATGGGCAGGGTGCGGGACACCGAGCCGGGGGCGAGGACGAGTTCGTCGTACTCGATCTCCAGCGGGCCGGTGCCCTCGTCCTCGGTGGCGAGGGTGGCGACGGTCGCGGTCCGCTTGGCGTGGTCGATGCGCTGGGCCTCGCCGATGACGATGCGGCACTTGTCGAGGATGCGGCGGAGCGGCACGACGACGTGGCGCGGGGAGATCGATCCCGCGGCCGCCTCGGGGAGGAAGGGCTGGTACGTCATGTACGGCTCGGCGCTGACGACCGTGACCTCGGCTTCGCCGGCTCTGAGTTTTCGCTGGAGCCGGAGGGCCGTGTACATGCCGACGTAGCCGCCGCCGACGACGAGGATGCGCGTGCGGGGCGGGGTACCGGGGTCCGTGCCCCGGGAGTTAGCAGCCTTCACCATCCCATGACGCAACGTGGCCGGGAGTTTGTCCACAGGCCTGACACATTGTGTGACCGGAGGGGGTGCCGGTACGGGGCTGTCGGATGGCTTGAGTGGGGGTGGAGTTCCGCAGGTCAGGTGGTGCGGAAGGGGTGATTCCGGGGACTTGGATCGGAAAAGTGGGGGTGAATGCTCCGATCGGGCGGTGGTCCGTCCGGGGCTGCCTCTTCTGAATTGACTCTGGCTCAACTATGTTCGTATCTCGTCGAGGAGTAAGACCGGGGCCCACATGACCGTGGCCCACCTCGACACGAAGGCGGGGAGTGTCTCCGGGGGGAGACAAATGATTACCGGGGGATACATATGCATATTTCCGATTTCCATGGTTCCGCGACCGCGCTCTCGGGTGAGAGCAGCGGCCGCCTGATGGCCGGCGGCACGACGCACGGCGTGGGTCGCTCCACGCCGCTGCGCGTCGACGCCCAGCGCAATCTCGAGCACGTGCTGCGCGCGGCCCGCGAGGTGTTCGGCGAGCTGGGCTACGGGGCTCCGATGGAGGACGTGGCGCGGCGCGCCCGCGTCGGCGTCGGCACCGTGTACCGGCGCTTCCCGAGCAAGGACGTCCTGGTCCGCCGGATAGCCGAGGAGGAGACCGCCCGGCTGACCGAGCAGGCCGAGGCCGCGCTGGGCCAGGAGGAGGAGCCGTGGCAGGCGCTGTCGCGCTTCCTGCGCACCTCCGTGGCCTCGGGCGCCGGGCGGCTGCTGCCGCCGCAGGTGCTGCGGGTCGGGTCGGCGAGCGAGGACGGCGTCGAAGAGGCGGCGGCGCGGGTTCCGCACCAGCGCCAGGCCGGTGTGACGGGCGGGGCTCCCGAGCTGCGGGTCGTGGGCTCGCGGACCGCGCTCGAGGACGAGCCCTCGGAGGACGCGGGCGCGGGTGCGCTGCTGGAAGTGGTCGGCCGGCTGGTCGACCGCGCCCGGGAGGCGGGTGAGCTGCGCGGCGACGTCACGGTGGCCGATGTGCTGCTGGTGATAGCCACGGCCGCTCCGGCCCTGCCCGACGCGGCGCAGCAGGCCGCGGCTTCGTCCCGGCTGCTCGACATCCTGCTCGAAGGGCTGCGCTCCCGGACGGCCTGAGCCGTACGGGGCACGGTCCTCGCGGACGCCCCCGCAGGGGTGCCCGCCGCTGCCCGTCCCGCCCACCGAACGGTTCGTCGACCGGTTCGTCGAACGGTTCCCCGAACGGCCGCTCGCTCGAAAGAGTGAGGATCTGTACGGGGTTTCACCGGACGCTGCCCGGACGAGTGGATGGTGGGAAGACGGGTCCGGCGCGCGCCCCCCGTGTGACACGCTTGAACGGTGTACCGGTTGAGTGTGGCGTGCGGGGGCTTCCGCGATGGGCGTTGACGGTCGGGAAGAGCCGCTCGGTGGTGCCGGCGGCGAGGTCGAGGCGGAGAGTCCGGCCGCACGCCAGGTCCCCGCGCAGCGCGAGCCGCGCCGCGGACGGCACGTGGCCGCGGGGTATGCCGGTGCCGATCTACCACCGTCCGACGGGGACTTGATCGCCCGGATGCGCGGCGGCGACGACGGCGCGTACGAGGAGCTGTTCCTCCGGCACGCGGATTCCGTACGGCGCTACGCGCGGACTTGCTGCCGCGATGCGCACACGGCCGACGACCTGACCGCCGAGGTGTTCGCGCGGACGCTGCAGGCGGTACGGGGCGGGGCCGGGCCGGACCAGTCGGTGCGGGCCTACCTGCTGACCACGGTGCGCCGGGTCGCGGCGGCGTGGGCGAAGACCTCCCGGCGGGAGCACCTCGTCGAGGACTTCGCGGTGTTCGCGGAGCAGGCTGCCGCGGGGACCGAGGTCGGCGGCGGCATGTCCGGCCTGTCCGGGGACGACACCCTCGAACTGGGTGCGGAGGTCCGGGCGATGCGCGAGGCGGAGCAGTCGCTGGCGATGCAGGCCTTCCGGAGCCTGCCCGAGCGGTGGCAGGCCGTGCTGTGGCACACCACCGTCGAAGACGCCTCGCCGAGCGCGATCGCCCCGCTGTTCGGGCTGAGCGCCAACGCGACGGCGGTGCTGGCCGGCCGGGCTCGGGAGGGGCTCAAGCAGGCCTATCTCCAGGCGCATGTGAGCTCGGCGCTGAGCTCGGGCGGGGACTGCGCGCGGTACGCGGACCGGCTGGGGGCGTACGCCCGCGGCGGGCTGCGGATGCGGGCGGAGCGGGGGCTGCGGGGGCACCTGGAGGAGTGTGCGAAGTGCCGGCTGGCCGCCGGGGAGCTCAAGGACGTCAACGCGGGCATTCCCGCGCTGCTGCCCGTCGCGGTCATCGGGTGGTTCGCCGCCGGGTACGCGGCGAAGGCGGCCGGCGTGGTGGCCGGCGGGGCCGTCGCCGCGGGGGGCGCGGGGGCTGCCGCCGCGGCCTCGGGCGGGTCGACGGCGGGAGCGGGAGCAGGGGCGGGGGCCGCTGGCGGTGCCGGGGCTGCCGGGGCCGGGGCTGCCG
>NZ_LGDB01000034.1:0-7950 GCF_001279655.1 Streptomyces sp. WM6372
CAGCGCGTCCTCCAGCCGCTTCAGCACCACCACGCCGACGCCCGAGCCGAAGACCGTGCCCCGCGCATCCGCGTCGAACGGGCGGACATGCCCGTCCGGAGAGACGAAGGACCCATCCTGGTGCAGGTATCCCGTGCCCGGTTCCGGGTCGACGTGGACACCGCCCGCCAGAGCGAGGTCGCACTCCCCGGCGAGCAGGCTGCGGCAGGCGGTGTGGGCGGCGAGCAGCGCGGTCGAGCAGGCGGCGCGCAGCGAGACCGCAGGGCCCTTCAGGTCCAGCTTGTACGACACCCGGGAGGCCAGGAAGCCGAGCTCGTTCGCCACCAGGATCTGGGTCTGGCCCAGGGTGTCCACGATCTGCTGGTGCGAGTAGACGTGCTGGACGTAGCGGTTGGCCCCCGCACCGCCGAACACGCCGATGCTGCCGTCGTACTGCTCGGCGTCGTAGCCGGAGTGCTCCAGCGCCTGCCAGGAGGTCTCCAGGAAGAGCCGGTGCTGCGGGTCCATCACCTCGGCCTCGCGGGCGGTGTACCCGAAGAACTCCGCATCGAACAGGTCGCTGCCGGTGAAGGCCGGCGCGGCCTTGACGTAGTTCGGGTGCTCGTAGACCTCGGCCGGCACCCCGGCCGCCGCCAGTTCCTCGTCGGTGAGCGGAAGGATCGACTCCACACCGTCACGCAGGTTCGACCAGAACTCGGCCAGGTCCCCCGCGCCGGGGAAACGCCCCGCCATCCCGACGATCGCGACACCGCCGCGCGCCGCCATCACAGGGCCGCCCGGAGGTTGTCGACGAGTGCGCCGAGGGTGCGCACCGTGGGGCCTTCGTACACGATGGTCAGTGGTACGGCCACGCTCAGCTCCTGACGCAGTCGGTGCACGACCTGGAGGCCGAGCAGGGAACTGCCGCCCAGCTCGAAGAAGTTGTCCTGGGCACCGACGCTCTCCACGCCGAGCAGCTCCTGCCAGATCTCCGCCACCCGTTGTTCGGTCTCTCCGCTCGGTGCGACGAACGGGTTCCGCAGGTTGGGCCGCTCATGCCGGGTGACGGGCGCCGCCGCCTCGGCGGACGGGTCGGACCACAGCTCCTGGCGCAGCGCCAGGTCACCCGTGGAGGTGATGATCTGCGCTTGCGGCGCAGCGTCGAGCAGGGCGTCGAAGACCCGCCGGCCCTCGGCCGGGGTGAGCGCCAGGTCGCGTACGGCGGCCCCGAGCTCGGAATCCGCCCGGTCCTCGGAGGAGAAGTACCAAGCCTCCCAGTTGACGCTGGTCCAGGGCAGGTCCGCGCTGTGGTGCTTCTGGGCGAAGGCGTCGAGCACGGCGTTCGCGGCGGCGTAGGCGCCGAAGCCGAGTCCGCCGAGCAGCGAGGCGATCGAGGAGCAGATGAGGGCGAAGTCCAACCGCTGGTCGGCGAGTACCTCGTGCAGCACCTGCGTGCCGTACAGCTTGGGCCCGAAGTGCCAAGAGGCCTCCTCCTCGCCCAGGACCGAGATTTCCCGGTGGGCTGCCTTGCCGGTCGTGCCGGCACAGTGGAGCACGCCGTCGATCGGTCCGAACTCCTCCAGGATGCGCGCCTTCAGGGCGAGCATGGCAGCGCGGTCGGAGACGTCCGTGGCGGTCACCAGCACCTCGGACCCGAGGGCCTCGATCTCCTGGACGGCGCGGACCGCCGACCGGACGGCCTCCGGGTGATGCGGATCGGCCCATTCCTCCCGGGGCGGCAGGCCCGTCCGCCCGAGCAGCACCAGGCGCACCTTCGCCCGGTCCGCGAGGGCGCGGGCCATGAGCAGGCCGATCTTCCCGAGGCCGCCGGTGAGCAGGTACACCCCGCCGTCGCGGACCGGTGAGGCGTCTCGTGCGGGCGGCTCGCCGACTGCGTACGCGGGCGCCCAGCGGTGCCGGCCGCGCAGCGCGATCGTGCGCTCGCCCGGCGCGGCGGAGAGGTCTGCCAGCAGCTGTTCCACCAGGCCGGGCACGGACTGCGGGCCCTCGAGACGGAGATCGAACTGGACGCAGCTGAGCGTGGGGTATTCCTGCGGCAGCACCCGGCACAGGCCCTGGACCGCGGCCTTCGGCGGGCAGAGCGGCTCGTCGCCGAGGACTGAATGGACTTCGGAGGACAGCACGTCCCAGCGCTGCTGCTGCGTCATGAGTTCGGCCTCGACGGCCTGGGCCCAGTGGACCAGGCTGTCGAAGGAGCGGTGCAGCAGGGCCCGCACGTCCTCGGGCGCCGCGGCCCGGTCCGCGTCGTCGCCGACGCTCCAGCAGTGCACGACCCGGCCGGGCAGCGGTCCCTCGGCGCGCAGCGCCTCGGCGAGCCGGCCGAAGTGTTCCGCGCGGGCGGGGTCGAGGACGTACTCGCGCTCGCCTTCCCGGTGCCAGTCGGCCCCGCGGGAGACCACGCGCACGGTCGCGCCGAGGGCTTCCAGGCGGTCGGCGAGGCGGCGGCCGACCCCGGTCTCGTCGGCGAAGACGAGCCAGCGCTCGGCGGCCAGGCCGGCCCCGGCGTACCGGGGTGCGCCTGCCAGCCGCTGCCAGGACGGTGTGTAGAACCACTGGGGCAGTTCGCCGCGCCGCTGCTGGGCCGATCCGCTGCCGGGCTGGGCGGTGCCGGGCGCGAGCCAGTAGGTGCGCCGTTCGAAGGGGTACGTGGGGAGCGGGACCCGCCTGGCGCCGGCCGGGGCGGGGAAGGGGCGCTCCCGTCCGGCCAGCCAGAGGCGGCCGGCGGCGCGGAGGAGTGCGGTGCGGGCGCTCTGCCCGAGCATGGCACCGGGCAGGGAGGGGACTACGACCCGGTCGGTGTCGGCGGCGGCGGGGTGCTGGAGGGCGCCGGGGGTCAGCGTCGGCGCGGGGCCGATCTCGACGATCGCGATGTCCGGGACGGACCAGAGGGCGGCCAGGCCGTCCGCGAACCGCACGCTCTCCCGGACGTGCCGGGCCCAGTACTCGGGGCTGGTGGCCTCGTCGTCGGTGATCCAGGTACCGGTCAGGTTGGAGACGAACGGCACGGCCGGAGCGTTCAGCGGGACCGAGCGGACCAGTTCGGCGTACCGCTCGACGACCGGCTCCATCATGGGGGAGTGGAAGGCGAAGCGGGTGGTCAGCCGGCGGGTGGCGACACCCGCGGCGAGCAGCTCGCCGGCCACCCGCTCGATGCCCTCGACGGTTCCGGAGAGCACACAGGTCTGGGGGCCGTTGACCGCGGCGAGGCAGACGTCTTCGTCCGTGTACTTCGCGACGGCTTCCTCGGAGAGCGGTACGGCGAGCATCGCGCCCTCGCCCTGCTCCTCGATCAGCCGCGCGCGCTCCACGACCAGGCGCAGGGCGTCGGGCAGCGAGAAGACCCCGGCCACGCAGGCGGCGACGTACTCGCCCAGGCTGTGGCCGATCATCACCTCGGGCTCGACGCCCCAGGCGGCCCAGAGCCTGACGAGGGCGTACTCGAGGGCGAACACCGCGGGGTACCCGAAGAGGGGCTGGTCCAGCGGGTGCTCGCTGCGCTCCGGCTGGAGCAGCAGCCTGCGGAAGTCGAACGGCTGCTCGGGCGCGGCCGCGGACTCGCCGGCGGCGAGCAGGAACTCGCGGATGTCCGTGCCCAGCAGCGGCAGCAGCAGCTCGGCGCACTCGTCCAGGGCGGACCTGAACACGGCCTCCTGGGCGTGGAGCTCGCGGGCCATGCCGGGGAACTGGGTGCCGAACCCGGTGAACATGAACGCCACGGGACGGTGCGCGGCCCCGGGCGCGGTCCCGGTCAGCAGCCGTCCGTCGTCGCGGGCGTCGAGCGCCGCCACCGCCTCCTCGCTGCTGCCGGCGACCAGCATGCGCCGGTACGGGAAGGCCCGGCGGCCTTGCTGGAGGGTGAAGGCGACATCGGCGAGTTCGAGGCCGGGGTGGGCGCGGAGGTGGTCGTGCAGCTGGTCGGTGGCCGCCTCCATGGCCTCCGGGCTCTTGGCGGAGAGCACGAGCAGCTGCTCGGTGCCGTCGGCCGGCCGGGGTGCGCGCGGCACCTGCGGGGCCTGTTCGAGAATGACGTGGGCGTTGGTGCCGCCGAGCCCGAAGGAGCTGACCCCTGCGCGGCGCGGGCCGTCGCCCTCGGGCCAGGGCAGCAGCTCGGTGTTGACGTAGAACGGACTGCGGTCCAGAGCGATGCGCGGGTTGGGCTTCTCGAAGTGCAGGGTGGGCGGAAGCTGCCCGTGCTCGACCGCCAGCACTGCCTTGATCAGGCCCGCGACGCCAGCGGCCGAGTCGAGGTGGCCGATGTTGGTCTTGACGGATCCGAGGGCGCAACTGTGCTCCGGGACCCCGGAGTAGGCCGAGGCCAGCGCGGAGAACTCGATCGGGTCCCCGAGGATGGTGGCCGTCCCGTGAAGCTCGATGTAGCCGATGCTCTCGGCCGGGACGTCCGCGTTGGCCAGCGCCGTTGAGATGACGGCGGCCTGGGTGGCCGCGCTGGGCGCGCTGAAGCCGGCCCGCCGGGAGCCGTCGTTGTTGAGCGCCGAGCCCTTGATGACCGCATGGATGTGGTCGTTGTCGGTGATCGCGTCCTTGAGGCGCTTGAGCACCACCATGCCGACGCCGTCGCCGCCCACCGTGCCCTGGGCGCGGGCGTCGAAGGTACGGCAGTGGCCGTCCGGTGAGAAGATGCCGTCCGGGCGGTAGACGTAGCCCTTGCTCCTGGACCCGTCGACGGCGACGCCGCCGGCCAGCGCGGTGTCGCACTGGTAGGCCAGCAGCGCCTGGCATGCCTCGACCACGGCGGCCAGCGAGGTGGAGCAGGCGGACTGGATGTTGAGGGCGGGGCCCTCCAGCCCGAGCTTGTAGGAGACGCGGCTGGCGAGGAAGTCCGGCCGGTTGCCGATCACCGTCTGCTTGTCGCCGAGGATCTGCGCGGCGGCGGGCTGGGTGGCGATGTTGTGGATCAGGTAGGTGTTGTTGCCGGCGCCCGCGTAGACGCCGACGAGGCCGTCGTGGCGTTCGGCGTCGTACCCGGAGCTCTCCAGTGCAGCCCAGGCGCATTCGAGCAGTACCCGGTGCTGCGGGTCCATGAGCTCGGCCTCGCGTGGGGAGTAGCCGAAGAAGGCGGCGTCGAACTTCTCGCTGTCGGCCAGTACGTAGCTCGCGCCGACGAAGTTCGGGTCGGCCAGGGTGGCGGCGTCGACGCCGCGCGCCGCGAGTTCCTCCTCGCCGAAGCGGGTGAGGGAGCAGACGCCCGCCTTGAGGTTGCTCCAGTACTCCTCGACCTTACGGGCGCCGGGGAAGCGGCCGGCCATGCCGACGATGGCGATGTCGAGGCTGTCCTCGTACTCGGGGAAGCCGTCGGCGGGCTCGGGTCCGGGCCGGACGCCCATGGCGGAATCGACTTCCGGGGAGTGCTCACTCATGGTGACCTCGCTTCGCTTGCAACTGCTGCTGGCGGCGCCTGAGCAGGGCGTTCTGTTGAGCTCCTCCGCCGCGGGCGGGGCCAGGGGCTGCGCCCTGCTTCTGCTGCGAGAGCAGGCCGGCCTGGGCTCGGACGGTGGTGTGCTGGAACAGGTCGAGCAGTTCGATCTCCCGGCCGGTCGCCGTCCGGAGCCGGTGGTGCAGCTCGACCATGAGCAGGGAGTGCCCGCCCAGGTCGAAGAAGTTCTGGTCGGTGCCGACCGCCTCGGTGCGGAAGAGCTCCTGCCACACCCGGGCCACCAGCCGCTCCAGCTCGTTCCGCGGCGGCAGCGGTGCGGCGGCGGGTTCCGCGGGCCGGGGCAGCCTGCTGCGGTCGACCTTGCCGTGCCCGCTGAGCGGCAGCCGGTCGAGCGTCACCAGCGCCTGCGGCACCATGTGGGGGGAGAGCCTCTCCCGCAGGTGGCGCTCCAGCTCGGCGGTGGCGGTCCCGGCGTCGTGCGGCTCGATGTAGGCGACCACCCGCCGGTCGCCGGGCACGTCCTCGCGTACGACGGCGATGGCGTGGCGCACAGCGGGATGGCTTTTCAGCGCGGCCTCGATCTCCCCCAGGGCGACCCGGAAGCCGCGGACCTTGATCTGGTCGTCGCGCCGGCCGAGGAAGGCGATCGTCCCATCGGCCAGGCGGCGGACGATGTCGCCGGTGCGGTAGAGGCGGGAGCCGGGGCCGCCGCCGAGGGTGTCGGGGACGAAGGCAGCGGCGGTGAGGTCGTCGCGGCGGTGGTAGCCGCGGGCGAGGGTGGCACCGCCGATCAGCAGTTCCCCGGCCACGCCGACGGGCGTGGGGCGGCCTGCGGGGTCCACGACGTGGGCCTGGGTCCCCGGGAGTGGCACACCGATCGGCGCGGTCTCCCACTCCGCTTCCGGGTGGTCGGCCACGGCGAGGGTCAGCACGCCGACGGTGGTCTCGGTCGGGCCGTAGTGGTTGAAGACCCGGCAGTGGGGGACGAGGCGCTGCAGGGCGCGCAGCCAGCGCCAGTCGGACGCCTCGCCGCCGACGACCAGCAGGCGGCGCGGCAGGAGCTCGGCGAAGCGCGGGGAGGACTGGAGGACGCGCAGGTGAGAGGGGGCGATCTTCAGGCAGTCGACCCCCCAGGTCTGCACCCAGTCGGCCAGCTTTCCGGCGTCCAGTGCGACGTCCCGCGAAATCAGCTGTACCTCGCCGCCCGTGCACAGCGGCGGGGCGAAGGCGGTGACGCTGGAGTCCACGGTCAGCGGCTGCACCATCGCGAAGCTGAGCGGCCTGTCGATGCCGAGCCGCCGGACGATGGCACGGATGTAGGCGACGAGCTGGCGGTGCTCGATCACGACGCCCTTGGGCTTGCCGGTGGAGCCGGAGGTGTAGAGCAGGTACGCGGCGTCCCCACAGGCCGATTGCTCGGGGGGCGGGTTCTCCGCCGGGCGGCCTGCCAACACCTTCCACTCGGCGTCGAGCTCGATCACCCGGTGCCCGGTGTCGAGCGGCGCCGTCGCCACGACGGCGTGCACGGCTGCGTCGCCCAGGATGCCGTCCCGCCGCTGGACGGGGTCGTTCGGGTCCACCGGTACGTACGCGCCGCCGGCTTTGAGGATGCCCAGCACGGCGACCATCAGCCGTACGTCGCGATCGGCGCAGAGGCCCACGGTCACCTCGGGGCCGACGCCGGCCTCGCGCAGCAGGTGGGCCAGCTGGTTGGCACGCGAGTTGAGCTCGCAGTAGCTGAGAGAGGCGCCCTCGGACCGGACCGCGACCGCCTCGGGGGTGCGGCGTGCCTGCTCCTCGAAGAGCCGGTGGAAGCTCAGGCCGGCCGGCTCGCCCGCCACGCCGTTCAGCGCGGCGATGGTGCGCTCCTCCGCGGGGGTGAGCAGGGGCAGTTCGGCCACCGGTCGGTCCGGCTCGGCCGTCGC
Organism: Streptomyces sp. WM6372; assembly: GCF_001279655.1. NCBI lineage: Bacteria > Bacillati > Actinomycetota > Actinomycetes > Kitasatosporales > Streptomycetaceae > Streptomyces > Streptomyces sp. WM6372. The sequence continues at coordinate 7,321 of NZ_LGDB01000034.1, forward strand.
GCCTTCGAGGAGCCGGAGCAGGTGGTCCACCGCGCGGCGGGCGGTGGAGGCATCGAGGACGTCGGTCGCGAACACCAGCTGCCCGGTCAGTTCGCCGTCGTGCCAGGAGAGTTGCAGGTCCAGGTCGCAATACGTGGTCTCGGGCGCGGCACGCGGCGCGGACAGGCAGGAGAAGCCCGGCCACAGGTGCGCCGGTGCGGCGTCGCCGGACTGCCCGGCCTCAGCGAGCCGGGCGCCCGCCGAGCGGACCAGGTCGCGTAAGCTCCCCCCGGCCTCGACGCGGACGGGCGTGACCGATCCGGAGCCTTCGGCGCCCCCGCCCCCGCCCCCGACCCCGACCGCGAACTCGGACTGCCCGCCGTACCGGTGCAGCAGTGCCAGGTAGAGGGCGAAGGCCGCCGAGGGGAGGTCCGCTCCGCAGGCCTGGGCCAGCCGGTGCAGCGCGGCCGTTGCGGTGGCGGGGGCGGTGAAGGGGACCGAGCCGGCCCGGGGGTCGCGCCGGGTCGGACGGGCCCGGTCCAGGGGAAGCTCCGGAGCGGCGGGCAGCTCGGCGGGGGGCCCGCCGGGTTCGGGGTCGGGGACGGGGGGTGTGGGGGGGGGGGGGGGGATGAGGGGTGCCTTTGGGGGGTT
>NZ_LGDB01000035.1:0-7745 GCF_001279655.1 Streptomyces sp. WM6372
ACCCCCACGTCGGACACCCCCCCGCCGCCGGCCTCCACGGCCGCAACAGGCACCCGCCCGGTCGACGGCAAGAACGGCGCCATCCCCAAGGGCTTCGCCCACGACGAGCAGGGAGCCCAGTCGGCTGCCGCCAACTACGCGGTCGCACTTGTATCCGCGGACATCCTGAAGCCTCCGATGCGGCGCCAGATCGTCCGTCAGGTCTTCGTTGCGGACAAGGTGTCCGAGCTGGAGACCAGACTCGATCAGGCATACGGCAAGACCTTCCTGGACCAAGCCGGACTGGACGCCAACGGAAATGCGGCGCAAGGCCTGACGTACATCTCGCGGACCGTACCCGTCGGCACCAAGACGACCAAGTACTCCGACACCACCACGTCCGTCGAGGTGTGGTGCACAGGCGTGTTCGGCACCGCGGGCGTCGGGTCCACCAACCCGGTCAGCAATGACTGGTTCACGATGACGCTGACCCTCCGCTGGGCGGAGAACGACTGGAAGGTCGACAGCTTCGCCCAGAAGGACGGCCCGGCCCCGGTCCACACGGACCGCACGGCCTCGACGGCCGAGGAGATCGCAAAGGCCGCAACGGAGTTCGGAGGGTTCACCTATGCCCGGTAGCCGCGCCCTCCGCGTCACAGGAGCCCTGGCCGCTGTACAGACGGCGGCCGTGCTCCTGGCGGCCCGGGCCTTCGCCGCGCCCACTCCACCCGCGTCGCCATCGCCGTCCCCGTCGGCCTCACAGCCCAACGACAACAGGTGCGACCTGATCGTGGGCCCCGCCAAGGACTACTGCGAACGAGGCGACGGCGCCACCGGCGCCCCCCGCACAGGCCTGGCGCCCAGCGACCCGGCCGATGCCCTCAACCCCCTCGCCTCCCTGGCCAAGGGCTGCGCCGACGCCGCCGCCTGGATCGTCACCGAGCTCAGCAAAGCGATCAACGGCACGGCCAACGTCGACTTCACCAACGGCGCCTTCCTCAAGCAGTACGCCGTCGTCTTCGCCGCCTCCACCATCCTCACGCTCGTGCTCTGGCTCTTCGCCGTCGCCAAGCGCGCCATCCGCGGCGTCCCCCTCACCACCGCCATCTCCGAAGCCGTCGGCTTCCTCTGGCTCACCGTCCTCGCCTCCGCCTTCACCCCCCTGATCCTCTACACCGTCGTCTCCGCCACCGACGGCGTCACAGAAGTCATCGCCTCGGCGAGCGGCGGCCAGACCGACGTCTTCTTCGGCTCCTTCATCGAGGCCCTCAAGAAGGGCGACTCCATCGGCGGCGGCCCGATCATGCTGATCGTCGTCTCCCTCGTCACCATCCTCGCCGCCGGCGTCCTCTTCCTCGAACTCTTCATCCGGGCCGCCCTCCTCTACGTCGGCGCCCTCCTCGGCGTCGTCGTCTACGCCGGGCTCGTCGACCGCAACCTCTGGGGCCACGTCCGCCGCTGGGCCGGCATCATGATCGCCGTCATCCTCGTGAAGCCGGTCATCGTCATCGTCCTCGGCCTCGCCGGAGCCCTCGCCGGCGAGAAGGGCCCCAACGCCTTCTCCGCCGTCGTCTCCGGCCTCGCGATCATCCTCCTGGCGATCTTCGCCTCCGCGATGATCTACCGCTTCGTCCCCGGCTTCGGCGACGAGATCGCCTCCGCCCGCTCCAACCGCAGCAAGGCCACCGACGGCGCCCAGGCCGCCGCCGTCATCAGCTCCCCGGCCTCCCTCGTATCCCAGGGCATCAAGACGCACAGCAGCCGCGGCGCCCACCGCGGCGGTGGCGAAGGCGGCGGCTCCAGCGCCCCCCGCCCCGCCAACCCCCTCTCCGGAGGCGTGGCCGCCCACAGCAGCCGCCCCACCTCCGGCGGCGGGGCCGGCGGCGGATCCATCCCCTCCGCCACACCCCCGCCCCGCACGAGCTCGAGTACGAGGAACACAGGAGGTGACGGGCGTTGACGACCCAGTCACACCAGCTGCACCCCATCGCGCCCCGCCGCACGTATCTCATCGGCCGGGCCCGGCCGAACGCGATCGTCGGCAAGAACCGCGAGAGCGGCGAGATCGCCCTGATCATCGTCGGCGCGTTCCTCGGCATGATGAGCGGCCTGCTCGTCCCCGACCTCACCCTGCGCATCGTCAGCCTCGCCGGCTTCCCCATGCTCGCGCTCGCCGCCGTGTACGTCCCGTACAAGGGCCGCACGTTCTACAAGTGGTTCGAGATCAACCGCAGCTACAAGCGCACCCTGCGCCGCGGGACCACGTACCGCTCCTCCGCCATGGAGGCCGGCGTCCGCGCCGCCGACGGCCGCGAGGTCGAGGTCGGCCCGCCCCCCGGCATCGGCCGGATCAACTGGCTCGCCGCCCCCTTCGGCCCCGACGAGATCGCCGTCCTCCTCCACGCCGACCGCAGAACCGTCACCGCCGCCATCGAGATCGAGGGCCCCGGCGTCGGCCTGCGCGACAGCGAGGACCAGGAAGCCCTCGTCGACCGCTTCGGCACCCTCCTCAAGCACGTGGCCAACGGCGACGGCTTCGTCACCCGCCTCCAGATGCTCGCCCGTACGCTCCCCGCCGACCCGGACGCCCACGCCAAGGACGTCGCCCAGCGCGGCGACACCAAAGCCCCCGTCTGGCTACGCGACTCCTACGACCAGCTCCAGTCGATGGTCTCCACCTCCTCCGAGCAGCACCGCGCGTACCTCGTCGCCTGCATGCACTACACGCGCGAACTCGCCGCCGAGGCCCACACCATCGCCCGCGCCGGCACCCCCCACAAGGGCCGCAAACTCGACCGCGACGCCGGCCTCGCCATCGTCATGGCCCGCGAGCTCACCGACATCTGCGCCCGCCTCGCCGAGGCCGACATCCGCGTCCGCCAGCCCCTCGGCCAAGGCCGCCTCGCCTCCCTCGTCCACTCCATGTACGACCCGGACCACCCCATCGACCACATCCAGGCCATGACCAAGCGCAACGCCTGGCCGGCCGAACTCGACGCGGTGGAGCCCACCTACCTCCAGGCCAAGACCCGCGAGTCCTCCACCCGAGCCCCCTGGTGCCACGCCACGGCCTGGGTGAAGGAGTGGCCGATGACCCCGGTCGGCGTCAACTTCCTCGCGCCCCTCCTCGTCCACACCCCGGACGTGATCCGCACCGTCGCCGTCACCATGGATCTGGAGCCCACCGAGGTGGCCATCGAGCGCATGCTCACCGAGAAGACCAACGACGAGGCCGACGCCAGCCGCGCCGCCAAGATGAACCGCACCGTCGACCCCCGCGACATCGCCGCCCACGGCCGGCTCGACCAGAGGGGTGAAGATCTCGCGAGCGGTGCGGCAGGAGTCAACCTGGTCGGGTACATCACGGTGTCCTCGCGTTCGCCCGAAGCCCTCGCCCGCGACAAGCGGACGATCCGCGCCTCCGCCGGCAAGTCCTACCTGAAGCTGGAATGGTGCGACCGCGAGCACCACCGCGCCTTCGTCAACACCCTGCCGTTCGCCACCGGCATCCGACGCTAGCTGGAGGGAAGTGCCGCCCATGCGAGATCCCATGTCCGCTCTGACGGACGCCTTCACCAGCTTCCTGTTCGGCAAGGTCGAGACCACGCGCCTGCCCGTACGCACCTCCACCGGACAGGCGCAGGCCGTCTACCTGCCCACCGCCGCCCCCGGACTCGGCGACTCCGGCGTCATCATCGGCCGCGAGGTCTACAGCGGCAAGGGCTACATCTACGACCCCTTCCAGCTGTACGGCCAGCAGCTCCCGGCCCCGCACTGGCTGGTCCTCGGCGAGTCCGGCAACGGCAAGTCCGCCCTGGAGAAGACGTACGTCCTGCGCCAGCTCCGCTTCCGGGACCGCCAGGTCGTCGTACTCGACGCCCAGGGCGAGGACGGCGTCGGCGAGTGGAACCTCATCGCCCAGCAGCTGGGGATAACCCCCATCCGCCTGGACCCCATCGCCGCCAACGACGACGGGATCCGCCTCAACCCCCTCGACCCGGCGATCACGACGACCGGCCAGCTCGCGCTGCTCCGGACCATCATCGAAGTCGCCATGGGCCACGGCCTCGACGAACGCTCCGGCTTCGCGCTCAAGGTCGCGCACGCCTACGTCGTCGACACGATCCGCGACCGCCAGCCGGTCCTCACGGACATCGTGGAACAGCTCCGCCACCCGGAGGCCGAGTCCGCGGAGGCCATGAACGTCGACATAGACGATGTCCGCGCCTGGGGCCTCGACGTCGCGCTCGTCCTCGACCGCCTGGTCGACGGCGACCTCCGCGGCATGTTCGACGGCCCCACCACGGTGGGCATCGACCTGGACGCCCCCCTCATCGTCTTCGACCTCTCCCACATCGACCGCAACTCGATCGCCATGCCGATCCTGATGGCGATCGTGGGCGTATGGCTCGAACACACCTGGATCCGCCCGGACCGCAAGAAGCGCATCTTCCTCGTCGAAGAGGCCTGGCACATCATCAACAGCCCCTTCGTGGCGCAGCTGTTCCAGCGCCTCCTGAAGTTCGGCCGCCGCCTCGGCCTGTCCTTCGTCGCCGTCGTCCACCACCTCTCGGACGTCGTCGACGGCGCGGCCGCCCGCGAGGCCGCGGCCATCCTCAAGATGGCCTCGACCCGCACGATCTACGCCCAGAAGGCGGACGAGGCCCGGGCGACGGGCCGGGTCCTGGGCCTCCCCCGCTGGGCGGTGGAGATCATCCCCACCCTCACCCCCGGCATCGCGGTCTGGGACGTCAACGGCAACGTCCAGGTGGTCAAACACCTGATCACGGAGGCGGAACGCCCCCTGGTCTACACGGACCGCGCCATGACGGAGTCCTCGTCCGGGCCCCAGCTCCCCGACGACCTGCTGGCAGCCGAACTGGAGGCGGAGGAAAGAGCCCTCCTGATGGAACGCCACCGCAACGGCGGCCCGGGCTCGGCGACAACGGTGGCGTAAATGCGCGAACGTACGGGAAAAGAACCGGGCGGCATCCCGGACGCCCTCCTCCTCGCCCTCCTGGCGTTCCTCCTGGGCCTGGCGGCCCTGGTCTGGACGTCGACGGGCCTTGCCGCGCTCTTCGCGAAGGGCGCCTGGCCGTCCACGGTGACGTTCACCCGCACCCCCGGCGCGGTCCGCGCCCTGATAGCTCAACCGCACGACGTCCCGGGAGCCTGGCCGGCCACGGACCCCTCGGCCCTGTCGGGCTGGGGCCTGTTCTGGGGCCTCTTCATCAGCCAACTGCTGATCCTGTTCGTCCTGACGATCTTCGTGATGGGCGTGATCGCCCGCACGAAGTCCCGCCGCACCAAGCCGACCCCGCCGCCCATCCCGGCCGAGCCGCACCCCGTGCCCGAGCCGCACCACGCATCCACGCCGCCCATCCAGGCCGCGGCGGCCCATTCAGCCCCGCCGGCGTTCGAAGCGCTGGGGGTCCCCCCAGCACAGCAAGGGGGAGGGTCCGGGGGCAGGGCCCCCGGCAGCTACGGGCCCACGATCCCGACCCCGACCGACCCGCACCACCTGCCTGACCCGCACCACCTCACCCCGCTGCCCATCCCAGCCCCGGCGGCACATCCAGCCCCACCGGCGTTCGAGGTGCCGGGGCTCGGGGGCAGGGCCCCCGGCAACAGCGGCGGCACCGCCACCGGCAACAGCGGCATGGCCTACGGCCCCCCGGCCCAGCGCCACCCCCTGGCCGTCCAAGCCCTGGCGGCAGCCGAAGGCTCCGCCCTCGTCGTCACCTCCTCCCCCGCCCTCTGGGCGGAGACCAAGGACGCCCGCGCCAAACTCGGCCCGGTCCTCCTCTACGACCCCTCCCACCTCTGCGACACCCCGGCCCGCATGCACTGGAACCCGGCCGACGCCTGCGCCGACCGCGAGACCGCCGCCGCCCGCGCGATCGCGCTGCTGGCCCCCGTACGCCCCCAGGCCCGCATGGACGCGGCCATCGCCGACACGGCGGAAACGCTCCTGCGCAGCTGGCTGCAAGCCGCGGCCCTCGACGACCGCCCGTTCAAGCAGCTGCACCGCTGGGCCCAGGGCAACAGCGCCCAGGACCCGGTACGTATCCTCCGTACGCACCCCCAGGCCGCACCCGGCGCCGCCGGCGAGCTGGAGAGCGCGCTCACCGCCCACCCCGAACGCCGCGAGCAGGCCCAGCACCTGACGGCCCGTGCCCTCTCCTGCCTCACGTCGATCCACATCCGCGAGGCCTGCAACCCGAACCGAACAGATGCACTGACCCTCGCATCGTTCGTGGCCGAAGGGGGCACCCTCTACTTGGTGGGCGAATCGCTGGAAGATCCCCGTACCCACCCGGGTGCGATGCCGCTGATCACCGCACTCGCCGCGAGCGTGGTCGAGCACGGCCGCCGCATGGCCGCACGGTCATCCCACGGCCGGCTCGACCCACCACTCGCGCTGGTCCTGGAGGACGTCGCGGCCGTCGCCCCGATCCCCCAGCTCCCCGAGCTCCTCCAGGAGGGGTCCCTCCCCCTGCTCGCCCTGTGCCGCAGCCGTGAACAGGCCCGTGCCCGCTGGCCGGAGGCAGCCGCGCTCCAGCACTAGGATGCGTCTCCTGTTGCGTTCGATCACGAGGGGGATCGCGGTGGAGCGACGGAAGCTGATCGGGATGGGGGCGGGGCTGGCGGTCCTGCCCGCCTGGTGGGCCCTGCGTCGGGTGACGGACGGGGGCGAGGGGGACTGGCACACCGACGCCGCACCGCTGGAGGAGGCGTTCCCGCCGCTGGGCCCGCTCACCCACGCCCAGTGGGTGAGCAGCCAGGACAACGACCGGAGCGGCGTGCCGTCGCCGGAGGTGGCGATCTCGGGCTTCGCCCGGTTGGCAGCGGGGAAACTCGCCGAGCTGACGGCGGCTCATGCCTTCGTCCCCGACGATTCGGCCACCGAGTTCTCCTCGTGGTTCGAGAAGCCCCTCAAGGGCGAGGGGCCGAAGAACCCGCAGTGGATCCGGTCCCAAGAGCTCGACCGCGACGGCAGCGGCTTCTCCACGAGGCTGTGGTTCGACCGTCGCAGCGAAACCGTCCGCTTCCGGGCGCTCAACCCGTACGGCTAGACGCGCTCCCTACGGGCGTGGCAACACGTACTCGAACTCCTTGGCCGTCGGATCAGCCGGCACCGGCAGGACCTCGCCGGTCGCCCGGAACCCGAAGCGCCGATAGAAGGCCGCGGCCCGCGCGTTCTCCTCGTGCACGAAGAGCCGTACGCGCTCCAGCGCCGGCCCCTCCAGCGACCAGGCCCAGTCCAGCGCGGCCGCGAAGAGCCCCTCGGTCAGCCCGGTACCCCGCTGCTCGGGGCTCACGAACACACCCACCAGGTGCCCTTGGGTCCGCTCGACGGCGCGCTCGAAGAAGTCGGTGGTCCCGCCCTCCTCGACGAGCACGGTCACGGACCCGACCCACTGCCCGTCCGGTGCCTCGGCCACGAACTGCCGTGCATGCCGCCCGTGCGAAGCCCCGCTCGCCCGGTCCTGCCAGAATTCGTCGGTCCTGGACTCGGCCTGGTCCAAGGTCTCCAGGAAGGCGACCGGCGCTGCCGGGTCCTTGAGCGCGGTGATCCGCAGCTCCTTGACCTTCTCCCACTCGTCCGCCCGCACCGCACGCATCACATACTCACTCATGCCCCGGATCCAATCACAGGCCGGCAGGGCCGTAAACGCAGAAAAGCCCCGTACCGGATACCCGGTACGGGGCTTTCTACAATGATTGTTCGGCGGCGTCCTACTCTCCCACAGGGTCCCCCCTGC
>NZ_LGDB01000036.1:0-126556 GCF_001279655.1 Streptomyces sp. WM6372
GGCCTCGGCCTCCTCGGCCTCTCCGACATCGCCGCCGCCACCGGGCCCGTCCTCGTCACCGCCACCGCCGGCACCACCGACGCCGGCCTCATCGACCCCCTCGAACCCCTCGCCGACCTGTGCGAGCAGTACGGCGCCGACCTCCACATCGACGCCGCGTACGGCGGCCTCCTCGCCCTCAGCCCCCGCCACCGGCCCCGCGTCGCAGGCCTGGCCCGCGCCCACTCCCTCACCATCGACCTGCACAAACTCGGCTGGCAGCCCGTCGCCGCAGGCCTCCTCGCCGTCCCCGACACCGCCCTGCTGGCCCCCCTCGCCCACCAGGCCGACTACCTCAACGCCACCGACGACACCGAAGCCGGCCTGCCCGACCTCCTCGGCCGCTCCCTGCGTACCACCCGCCGCCCCGACGCCCTCAAGATCGCCGCGACCCTGCGCTCACTCGGCCGCGACGGCCTCGCCCACCTCATCGACCGCACCTGCGAACTCGCCCACCACCTCGCCCGCCTCCTCGACGCGCACCCCCGCTTCGAACTCCACGCACCCCCCACCATCAGCACCGTCCTCTTCCGCCCCACCCACACCGACGACACCGACCTCGCCGCCCTGCGCCGCACCCTCCTCCTCGGCGGCCGCGCCGTCCTCGGCCGCGCCACCGCCGACGGCCGCCTCTGGCTCAAGGCCACCCTGCTCAACCCCCACACCACCGAACGGGACCTGGACACCCTCGTCACCCTCCTGGAAGGCAGCAGCCACCGATGACCGCCCAGCTCGATGCGCCCCACGACCTCGTCGGAATCGGCATCGGCCCCTCCAACCTGTCCCTCGCCGCCCTCGCCCACGGCCTCCCCCACCAAGGAGCCGGCGAACTCGCCACCGCCTTCTACGACCAGCGCCACGACTTCCGCTGGCACCCCGGGCTGCTCATCGACGGCACCACCCTCCAAGTCCCCTTCCTCGCCGACCTCGTCACCCTCGCCGACCCCTCCAGCCCCTGGACCTTCCTCAACTACCTCAAGCACAAGGAACGGCTCTTCCCCTTCTACTTCGCCGAGCAGTTCCACATCCAGCGCGCCGAGTACGACGCCTACTGCCGCTGGGTCGCCGGACGCCTGCCCGGACTCCACTTCGGCCACCAGGTCGACGCCGTCCGCTGGAACCCCGAACGCGACCTCTTCGAAGTCGACTACACCCAGCTCGACACCGACGGCGAAGCCGAAGCCCTCGGCCGCACCTACACCCGCAACCTCGCCCTCGGCATCGGCACCGCCCCCTACGTCCCCGAACCGCTGCGCCCGCTCGCCGCGGCACCGGCCGTCCCCGTCATCCACTCCGCCGAGTACCTCGACAACCGGCAGCGCATCCTCGGCGCCGAACACGTGACGGTGATCGGATCCGGGCAGTCCGGAGCCGAGGTCTTCCTCGACCTGCTCCGCTCCCGCCCCGCCGGCCGCGAACGCCTCGCCTGGCTCGCCCGTACCCCGTCCTTCGCCCCCATGGAGTACTCGAAGCTCGGCCTCGAACACTTCACGCCCGACTACACCCGCTACTTCCACGCCCTGCCCGAGCCCGTACGCGACCAGCTCGTCCCCGCACAGTGGCAGCTCCACAAGGGCATCGACGCCGGCACCATCGCCGCCATCCACGAGGAGCTCTACCGGCGCACCCTCGCCGGGGGCTGGCCCGACGCGGTCCTGACCCCGGGAGTCAGCGTCCGCACCGCCGGCCGCGTCGCCACCACCAAGGTCGAACTCCACCTCGACCACGCCCAGCAGGGCACCCGCTCCCGCCTCACCACCGACGCGGTCGTCCTCGCCACCGGCTACCGCGAGCGCCCGCTCACCGGCCTCCTCGCCGGCCTCGACCCGTACCTGCGCAAGGACTCCTCGGGCCGGCCCCGGATCGACGACCGCCACCGCATGATCCTCGACCCCAGCGTCACCGGCAGCATCTTCGTCCAGAACGGCGAACGCCACAGCCACGGCGTCGGAGCCCCCGACCTCGGACTCGCCGCCTGGCGCAGCGCCGCCATCCTGAACACCCTCACCGGCAAGGAGCCCTACCCGCAGCCCGCCCGCACGGCCTTCACCACCTTCGGCCTCGAACAGCGGGAGCACACCCGGCCCGCTCCCACGGTCGAGCTGCTCCCGCTGGTCGAACACCCGTAGGGGGCGTCCGGCAGGGCCGGCCGGACACCTCCTCGGCGTACGCACACCGCTCGGACCGGCTAGAACACCGGAACCCCGGCACGGGTCAGCCGCCAGTCCACGGACGCGAACTGTGCCGGGTCGATCGTGCCCTTCGCCTTCACCCACTGGATGATCGTGTTGCGGATCTCCTCCGAATTCGCCCACAGCTGCTTGGCCTGCGGCACGTGCGGGAAGTTCCCGCCGCCCGCCGCCCGGTAGTTGTTCACCGCCAGGACGAACCGCTGCGCCGGATCCACCGGCTTCCCCTGGAAGGACAGCCCCGTGATCCGCGAACCCGCCGGCTGCGCGACGTCGATGTCGTACGCCAGCCCGTACACGGCGTCGTAGTTGTAGTCCGGGGTGTTCTCGGCGTTCGTCAGCTTCGCCGGGTCCACCGGAGCGCCCGCGGCCGTCTGCACGTAGTACCGCGCCGAGAACTCCAGGTAGTCTTTCAACTGCGCCCCCGTCAGCAGCCGTGCCTCAAGGGTGTTCTCGAACGGGTACAGGCCCGCCGCGTCCTTGATCGTCACCTGCCCGGCCGGGATCGCCGCGGTCCGCGAGAAGCACGACGCCTGCGACAGCACCGGCAGGGCCGCCCACTCCGTACCGGCCAGCGCGCCCTTCACCGTCTCCGCCTGCACGTGGCTGATCAGGTCGATGATCGCGACGTCCTTGACCGGCCCCTCCGCCGAGGACATCGCCTGCGTCGACGTACCGATCACCTGGTTCACGTACGCCACGACCTTGCGGTGCTCGTCCGACAGCAGACCGGTGATCTTCGGGTCCTCGGCGGCCGTGTTGGAGTTCAGCACCTGCGCCGACACCTTCGCCACCGACCAGCAGCCCTTCGACCAGGTCAGCTCGAAGTCGAACAGCGTCAGGCGCTGCCCCCACTTCAGCGGCTCCGACAGGACCACGTCCTTGCCGGTCGCCTTGTTCTTCACCCGGTACTCCGGGATCTCCGTGTGCGCGTGCCCGACCAGGATCGCGTCGATCCCCGGCACCTGCTCGGCCACCAGAGCGGCCGCGTTCTCGATGTACGGCAGCTGGTCGCCGTACGAGGACGTGCCGCTCGAACCGGAGTGCGCGGACACGATCACCACGTCCGCGCCCATGGAGCGGAGCTTGGGCACGTACTTCGCCGCCTGCTCCTCCAGACCCGGGAACGTCATCTTCCCCTGCACGTTGGCCTTGTCCCAGATCGCGATGCCCGGGTTCGTCAGCCCCAGCACCGCCACCTTCACGTCCCGCCCGTGCGGGGTCCGCAGCCGGTGCATGCTGTACGGCGCGAACGCCGGGCGCAGCGTCTTCGCGTCCAGCGCGTTCGCCCCCAGCAGCGGGAAGTCGCACTGCTCCTCGAACTTGCGCAGCACCGGAATGCCGTAGTTGAACTCGTGGTTCCCGAGCGCCGCCGCGTCGTAGCCGATCGCGTTCATCGCCTGCGCCATCGGGTGGACCGGCCCGCGGCGTGCGGTGATCGGGTCCACCTTCGCGTAGTAGTAGGACAGCTGCGTGCCCTGGATCGTGTCGCCGGCGTCTATCAGCAGGGTGTTGCGGCGCCCCTTCTGCGCCCGCACCTGGTTCACGAGCGTCGAGATCTTCGCGAGGCCGACGTCGTTGTGCGCCTTGTCGTCGAACTCCTTGTCCGTGAAGTAGTCCCAGTTGAAAACGTTTCCGTGCAGGTCGGTCGTACCCATCACCGTGAACGAGTACGTCCGCTGCCGGGCGGTCGCCCCGGCGGCGGTCGCCCCGGCCGCGGTCGCCTCGGCCGCGGCGGCCGGAGTACCGGCGGCCCCCGTCAGCGCGACGGCCGCACCCGTGGCGGCAGAAGTACCCAGAAACGTCCTACGGTCGAACGCCATGCCATCTCCCCTGATCAGCGTGAACAACGCGCGTAGATTCTGACCGATGGGCCAGGGGGAGCAACAGCCCCGCCGGGTGCCGATATCTTGACGTGACACGGTCATGAGCCTTGAATCAAGTGTTGAACTAAGGCAGTTGAGGTGAGTCCCCCCACCCCGAAGTGATGTGATCGCATGGTCATGCGCACCACCTGGCGCCACCGCACCGCGCTCGGCGCCCTCGCCCTGCTCTGCTGGAGCGGCCTCGCCGCCCCGCCCACCGGCGCCGCGGAAACCCCCACGGCCGCAGCCGCCGCGGCCACCTTCTCCGACGAATTCGACGGGCCGGCCGGAGCCGCCGCCGACCCCGGAAAATGGCAGACCGAGACCGGCGACAACGTCAACAACCACGAACGGCAGTACTACACGGCGGGCAACCGGAACGCCGCCCTCGACGGCCAGGGCCACCTCGTGATCACCGCCCGCCGCGAGAACCCCGGCAACTACGCCTGCTGGTACGGGCGGTGCGAGTACACCTCCGCCCGGCTCAACACCGCCGGCCGCTTCACCCAGGCGTACGGACACGTCGAAGCCAGACTCAAAGTCCCGCGCGGCCAGGGGATGTGGCCCGCGTTCTGGATGCTCGGCAACGACATAGGCCAGGTCGGCTGGCCGAACTCCGGCGAGATCGACGTCATGGAGAACGTCGGATTCGAACCCTCCACCATCCACGGAACGCTCCACGGACCCGGATACTCCGGATCCGGCGGCATCGGCGCCGCCTACACGCTCCCCGGCGGCCAGGCCTTCGCCGACGCCTTCCACACCTTCGCCGTCGACTGGGCCCCCGACGCCATCAGCTGGTCCGTCGACGGAGCCGTCTACCAGCGCCGCACCCCCGCCGACCTCGGCGGCCGCACCTGGGCCTTCAACAAGCCGTTCTTCCTGATCCTCAACCTCGCCGTCGGCGGCTACTGGCCCGGCGACCCCGACGGCGGCACCGCCTTCCCCCAGCAGCTCGTCGTCGACCACGTACGGGTCACCACCTCCGACACCGGCACCGGCCGCACCGGCCCGATCACCGGCCTCGCGGGCAAATGCGTCGACGTCGCCGGCGCCAACCCCGCCAACGGCACCCCCGTCCAGCTCTACGACTGCAACGGCACCCCCGCCCAGCAGTGGACCCCCGCCGCCGACGGCACCCTGCGCGCCCTCGGCAAATGCCTCGACGTGACGGGCGGCGCCACCGCCGACGGCACCCCCGTCCAGCTCTACGACTGCAACGGCAGCCCCGCACAACGCTGGGCCCTGCCGGCGGCCCGCGACATCGTCAACCCGCAAGCCGACAAATGCCTCGACGTCACCGGCAACAACGCCGCCAACGGAACCCGCCTCCAGATCTGGACCTGCGGCGGCACCCCCAACCAGAAGTGGAACCTCCCGCCGAACTGACGGCCGCCGCAGCGGCCGCCGCAACGGCCGCCGCCGGGCCCGCGCAGGTCGGCGCGGGCCCGGCGGCGGAGGCTACGCGCCGGCCGCCTGCCTGATCAGACCGGCGACCGCGTCGGGCCGGGACACGTACACGGAATGGCTCGCCGGGACCTCCACCACCGTCGCCCCGATCCGCTCGGCCATCGCCCGCTGCGCCGGCGGCGGGATCATCCGGTCCTCCGAGGACACCAGGTACCAGCTCGGCTTCGACCGCCACGCCGGCTCCGTGACCGCCCCCGTGAGCGCCTCCAAGCCCCACGGAAGCTGCGCGTCGGCCATGAACCGGGCCTGCTCGGGCGGCAGATCGCCCGCGAACGACTCGGCGAACCGCTCCCGGTCCAGGAACAGGAAACCGTCCCGGGGAGGCAGGATCGGCGGCACCGGAGCACCCGGCGGCGGATCGGCGATCAGGCTGTTCACCGACTCGCCCTTGTCCGGAGCGAAGGCGGCGACGTAGACGAGGCGGGCGACCGCGTCGTGCCGCCCCGCCTCACTGATGATCACACCGCCGTAGGAGTGGCCGACGAGGACCACCGGACCGTCCTGCGCGTCGATGACCTGCCGGGTGGCCGCCACGTCCCCCGCCAGCCCCAGCGTGGGGTGCTGGACCACGCTCACGCGGTAGCCCTCGCCGACCAGACGGTCGTACACCGCCTGCCAGCCCGAACCGTCCACGAACCCGCCGTGAACGAGCACGACGTTTCGGATCGGCGCATCTGCGCTCATTTCCTTCACCTTCGCCTTTGCGTGTCATGGCCGTTGTCCCCGAGCGAGTCGAGGCTAGGGGGCCCGCGTTCCCACCGCTTCCGTCAAATGACTTAGGGGGACGCGGGAGCGACATAAAGTGACAGGACTTCGGGGGAGGGGGCACCCATGCTGATCGGACGTGACGACGACCTCGAACTGATCCGCGGCTTCGTCGACGGGGCCAGGCTCTCCGGCGGCGCCCTCCTGCTGTCGGGCGAGGCCGGAGTCGGAAAGACGGAGCTCCTCGACGCCGCCGCCGCGCACGCCCACGCCGCGGACACACGGGTCGTGCGAGCGGCGGGCGTGGAGTTCGAGAGCTCGGTCAGCTACGCCGGACTCCACCAGATCCTGCACCCGCTGCTGGACGCACTCGAAGAACTGAACGCCCCCTACCGCGGCGCGCTCAGCGTGGCCCTCGGCCTGGAGCACGGCGCGCCACCCCGGCAACTGATGCTGTCGAACGCCGTATCGGCCCTGCTCGCCCACGCCGGGGCCTTGCGCCCGCTGCTCGTCATCGTCGACGACCTGCCGTGGCTGGACCGGGCCAGCGCCGTGGTGATGGGCCTCGTCGCCCGCCGCCTCAGCGGCGGCGGCAGCGGAAGTGGCGGCAGCGGAAGTGGCGGCAGCGGAAGTGGCGGCGGCGGGAGTGGCGGCAGCGGAAGTGGCGGTGCCGGCCACGTCGGCTTCCTCGGTGCGTACCGGTCCGACGACGGCAGCTTCTTCGACCGCGGAGGCGTCACCACCCACCACCTGAAGCCCCTCGACCCCGCCGCGGCAGAAGAGCTCGTGAGGGACCGGTTCCCCGCCCTCGCACCCCGCGTACGCACACGCCTCCTGTCAGAGGCCCGGGGCAACCCCCTGGCGCTGCTGGAGCTGCCCATCGCCCTCAACGGCACCCGGCGCGCCCACGCCGCCATCCCCGACGTACTGCCCCTCGGCCGCCGCCTCCAGACGCTCTTCGCAGCCCGCATCGAGGCACTGCCGCCCACCACCCGGCTCCTGCTCCTGTGCGCCGTCCTCGACGGCACCGGCGACCTCCACACCCTCCAAGCCGCCATCGGCACCACCGGCATCGACGACCTGGCCCACGCGGAGCGCGCGGGACTCGTCTACGTCGACGACACCACCGGCCGGCTGACCTTCCGCCACCCCCTCACCCGCTCCGCCGTCGTGGAACTCTCGACCAGCGACCAGCGCCGCCGCATCCACCGCGCCCTCGCCGAACACGCCGCGGACCGCCCGGAACGCCGCGCCTGGCAACTCGCCCAAGCCACCGTCGACCCCGACGAACACGTCGCCGCCCTCCTCGAACAGACCGCACACGCCGTCCTGCGGCGCGGCGACGCGGCCGGCGCCATCGCCGCCCTCCTGCGCGCCGCCGACCTGAGCCCCCGCGGCCACGAACGCAGCCGCCGCACCGCCGAAGCCGCCTACCTCGGCGCCGACCTCACCGGCGACCTGCGCGACGTACCCAAACTCCTCGAAGACGCCCGCCGAGCCGACGGCGGCCGCACCGGACCCCTCGTCGCAGCCGTCGCCGCCGCACACCACCTCCTCCTCAGCGGCGAAGGCGACCTGGACACGGCCCACCGCCTCCTCACCGGCGCGATCGACATGCAGCACCAGCCGTACGACGCCACCGACGCCACCATGATCGACGCGCTCTACACCCTCGCCTGGGTCTGCCACGGCGCACAGCGCCCCGAACTGTGGGAACCGCTCCACCGGGCAGTCGCCCTGCTGACACCCCACGTCCCCGACCGGCTGACCCTGACCCTCGCCACCATCGCCGACCCCGCCCGCACCGCACCGCCCGCACTCGCCCTCCTGGACGAGACCATCGCCACCCTCGACCGGGAATCCGACCCCGTCCGCATCATCCGGACCGCCATGGCCGCCGTATACGTCGACCGGCTCGCGGACTGCGGGACGGCGCTGCGCCGCATCCTGCGCGACGGCCGCGACACCAGCGCCGTCACACTCGAACTCCAAGGCCTGGTCTTCCTGAGCCGCGACTCCTTCGCCGCCGGCGCCTGGGACCAGCTCGACGAGCTGACCGAGCAAGGACGGCGCCTCAGCGCGGCCCACAGCTACCAACTGCTCACCACCGACTACCTCTACCAGCGCGCACTGGTCGCCGCCGCACGCGGAGACACCGCCACCACCCAAGCCCTCACCGACGAGATGACCCTCTGGGCCACGCCCCGCCGCGTCGGCTCCGCCCTCTCCGGCGCCCACCACGCGAAAGCCCTCGCCGCGCTCGGCCAAGGCCGCTACGAAGAGGCCTACCGCCACGCGAGCGCGGTCAGCCCCGCGGGCGAACTCGCCTCCCACGTCCCCACGGCCCTCTTCCTGGTCATGGACCTCGTCGAAGCCGCCGTCAGGACCGGCCGACGCACCGAAGCCGCAACCCACGTCACCGCCGCACGGCAGGCAGGCACCGCCGCCATCTCGGCACGGCTCACGATGACCGTGGAAGCATCGGCCGCGCTCACCGCCCGCGACCCCCAGGCGGGCGAACTGTTCCGGAGAGCGCTCTCGACCCCCGGCGGCGACCGCTGGCCCTTCGACCGCGCCCGCGTCCAGCTCGCCTACGGAGAACACCTCCGACGGGCCCGGGCCGCCACCGAGGCCCGCACCCACCTCGCCGACGCACTCGACACCTTCCAGCGCCTCGGCGCCCGCCCCTGGGCCGCCCGCGCCGCGGCCGAACTCCGGGCAACAGGGCAGACCGCAGGGCACGCCGACCACACCGGACCCGCCACACTCACCCCGCAACAGCGGGAAATCGCCCACCTCGCCGCCGCCGGCCTCACCAACAAACAAATCGGCGAACGGCTCCACCTCTCCCCGCGCACCGTCTCCAGCCACCTCCACCAACTCTTCCCGAAACTCGGCATCACCTCCCGCGCCGCCCTCCGCGACGCGCTGGCAGAACCCACGCGGCAGACCCCCGACGACAATGCGACAGTGAAACCATGACCCAGGACTCCGCACCCCAGCCCTACGGAACCCCCGAAGTCCCCCGCGTCGCCGTCCGCGGCGAAGCCCGCCTCGAAGTCGACCCCGAAATCGCCCGCATCGGCGTCACCGTCACCGCCCGAGGCACCGACCGGCGCAGCGCACTCGAAGACCTCACCCGCCGCAACAACACCGTCCTCGACCTCGTCAAGAGCTACGGCGACGCCGTCGAGAAGCTCGAAACCGGCGCCTTCTCCATCAACCCCGAACTCACCCGCCACGGCCGCGCCGAACGCGTCCGCGCCTACCACGGCCGCGTCCACGTCACCGCCGAACTCAGCGACTTCACCGCCCTCGGCGAACTCACCACCCGCCTCGCCGACCTCGAACTCACCAGCGTCGACGGCCCCTGGTGGGCCCTGCGCCCCACCTCGCCCGCCCACGGCGAGGCCCGCCGCCAAGCCGTGCTCGAAGCCGTCCAGCGCGCCCGCGAATACGCCGCCGCCCTCGGCGCCGACCTCGCCGCCCTCGTCGAACTCGCCGACCTCGGCGCGGAGAACGCCCTCCAGGCCTACCCGCAGGCCGCCCCCGGCGGCGGCATGCGCACCATGGCCTTCAGCGCCTCCGAAGACACCGCGCCGCCCCTCGACCTCGAACCCCAGCGCCAGACCGTCCACGCCCAGGTGAACGCCCGCTTCACCATGACCCCGCCCCGGCTGTGAACGCCCCCGCCCCGGCGGGCGAGCGGACCCTGGAGGGCCTCCGCGCCGACCACGCCCCCGCCCCGCTCGACTTCGAGCGGCGCAACCGGGCCTGCTTCGCCCGCACCGTCCCCGACCACGGCGACGCCTAAACGGCCGACCGGGCATCCGCCACGAGCGCCCGCCGGCCCCCGCCGACTGATCGAAAACACGTACCCGCAGGCCCCCGGGGGGTGCTCATCAGAGCACCCCCATGCACATTCAACAATTGTCAACAAGCTTTTGCCCAAAGGTTGTTGAGTGGACACCCGGAACCAATTTCCTACTGTCTGGTAGGGGCATACGCTCGCCCCATGCGCCGAGCAAAAATCGTATGTACCCTGGGCCCCGCCACCGACTCATACGACCAGATCAAAGCCCTGGTCGAAGCCGGAATGGACATCGCCCGCCTCAACCTCAGCCACGGCACCTACGCCGAACACGAGGAGCGCTACCAGCGCGTACGCAAAGCCTCCGACGAAACCGGCCGCAGCGTCGGCATCCTCGCGGACCTTCAAGGCCCGAAGATCCGCCTCGGCCGATTCGCCGAAGGCCCCGTACTCCTTGAACGCGGCGACGAATTCACCATCACCGTCGAAGACCTCGAAGGCGACCGCCACACCTGCGGCACCACCTACAAGGGCCTCGCCGCCGACGTCACCACCGGCGAACGCATCCTCGTCGACGACGGCCGCGTCACCCTCGAAGTCACCGGCGTCGACGGCCCCCGCGTCCAGACCCTCGTCATCGAGGGCGGCATGGTCTCCGACCACAAGGGACTCAACCTCCCCGGCGTCGCCGTCTCCGTCCCCGCCCTCTCCGAAAAGGACATCGACGACCTCCGCTGGGCCCTGCGCACCGGCGCCGACGTCATCGCCCTCTCCTTCGTCCGCAGCGGCCGCGACATCGAAGACGTCCACCGCATCATGGACGAGGAAGGCCGCCGCCTCCCCGTCATCGCGAAGATCGAAAAGCCCCAGGCCGTCGAGAACATCGACGACATCGTCGCCGCCTTCGACGGCATCATGGTCGCCCGCGGCGACCTCGGCGTCGAAATGCCCCTGGAGCAGGTCCCGATCGTCCAGAAGCGCGCCGTCAAACTGGCCAAGCGCAACGCCAAGCCCGTCATCGTCGCGACCCAGATGCTCGACTCGATGATCGACAACTCCCGGCCCACCCGCGCCGAAGCCTCCGACGTCGCCAACGCCATCATCGACGGCACGGACGCGGTCATGCTCAGCGGCGAAACCAGCGTGGGCAAGTACCCCGTCGAGACGGTCAAGACGATGTCCCGCATCGTCGAAGCCGCCGAAGAGGACATCCTCGCCAAGGGGCTCCCGCCGCTCACCGAACGCAGCAAGCCCCGCACCCAGGGCGGAGCCGTCGCCCGCGCGGCCGCCGAAATGGGCGACTTCCTCGGAGCGAAGTTCCTGGTCGCCTTCACCCAGAGCGGCGACACCGTCCGCCGCCTCTCCCGCTACCGCTCGCCCATCCCCCTCCTCGCCTTCACCCCCGACCCCGCCACCCGCTCCCAGCTCAACCTCACCTGGGGCGTGGAAACCTTCCTCGGCCCCCACGTCGACTCCACCGACGCCATGGTCGCCCAGGTCGAGGAAGAGCTCCTGCGCATCGGCCGCTGCGTACGCGGCGACGTCGTCGTCATCACCGCCGGCTCGCCCCCCGGAGTCACCGGCTCCACCAACCTGGTCCGCGTCCACCACATCGGTGACCCCGTCCGCTGACGCCGCCCGGCAACACCCCCGCGTCGGGCCCCGTCCGCCCGACGCGGCCACGGCCTGCGGCCCGCTAGTACTTGGGCCCGACGTGCGCGTCCATGAGCGCGACGGAGCCCTTCCGGGCGACGGAGACGTTGAAGGGATCGCTCCCACGGGGCCAGGATCGTCCACTGGACCCCGAGCTTGGTGAGCGTGTCCGTACACAGCTTCCGGATGTCGTCGGACTTGTTGGTGAAGAAGTACCGCGGGTACTCGTACCGCTTGCCGTTCCGCACGGTCCAGTTCGTGATCCGACACCCGTCGGAGTGGATCAGCCCCCGCACGAACTCCCACGGATGGGCATCGACGATCTCTTGCTGCCAGCTCTCAAGGACGATCCGCCGCTCGTGCTTCTTGCCAGGGCCGTGCTGCGGGAACATGCACGTCCAGTGCCGTCCGTAGCTGGTGACGGCCACGCAGCCCCGCCTTCGCAGCACGTAGACCTTGTCTTCGGGCCGGACGGCCTTGATCGCCGCGCGGCACAGCTCGATGAGCCCGGGCCACGCATCGGCGCAGGCAATCCGGAGGTGATGCCCTCCGCGGGAATGCGGGCTGATGCAGCCGTCACCGAGATAGAGGCCCAGGAGGTACGCGTACGAGGCCTTGTCGGTAGGTGCTGCGCACGGCAGGGCGTGGGGGAACGGGCGGGGAAGGGGTTCCAGACGGGATTTCCACGCCCGGATCGCGGCCCGGGATATCCCGGTCTCCTTGCTGACGGAGTTCATGCTGCGCCCGTCGGCGAGCAGGTCCAGCGCGTGCAAGCGGGTGGCGATGTCGTACATGCGGTCGACGCTGCCGGGTGCAATTCGCTCACGTGGTGCATTTCGGCGGCCTTCGCCGAAACGAGTGAAGGTCACGCGAGCATCGCGTGACCTTCGAATTGAAAGAGAAGTACCCCGGGTCGGATTCGAACCGACGCTGAATGGGTTTTGAATCCATCGCCTCTACCGCTGGGCTACCGGGGCCCCTTCGAAACGAAGGATACCTAAGACCCTCCGTGCCACAAACATACAGGAGCTAGGTAGGCTCGTGGGAGCTGTTATGCCCCGCAACGAGGAGCCATCCGTGACCGCCGAGCACGAGTCGACGCCCACGCCCGACGCCGACCAGTCGCACGTTCCGCCGCTGACGACGCGTGTCGTCATCGCCGAGGACGAGGCGCTCATCCGTCTCGATCTGAAAGAGATGCTGGAGGAGGAGGGCTACTCCGTCGTCGGCGAGGCCGGGGACGGGCAGACGGCCGTCGAGCTGGCCCGCGAGCACCGGCCCGACCTGGTCATCCTCGATGTGAAGATGCCCGTCCTGGACGGGATCTCCGCGGCCGAGAAGATCGCGGAGGAGTCCATCGCCCCCGTACTGATGCTCACCGCGTTCTCGCAGCGCGACCTCGTCGAGCGGGCGCGGGACGCCGGGGCCATGGCGTACCTCGTGAAGCCGTTCAGCAAGAGCGACGTCGTGCCGGCCATCGAGATGGCGGTGTCGCGCTTCGCGGAGCTGAAGGCGCTGGAGAAGGAGGTCGCGGACCTCTCGCTCCGGCTGGAGACCCGCAAGCTCGTGGACCGTGCGAAGAGCATCCTGCAGACGCAGTACGGGCTGACGGAGCCGGCCGCGTTCCGCTGGATCCAGAAGACCTCCATGGACCGGCGTATGTCCATGCAGCAGGTCGCGGAGGCGGTCATCGAGGACGCCGAGGAGAAGAAGAACGCCGCGAAGTAGTACCGGACATGCGTGAGGCCCGCCACCGGGGGAAGGTGGCGGGCCTCACGTGTGCAGCGAGGGGATCAGTCCTCGCCGAGGTAGGCCTTGCGGACGTCCTCGTTGTGCAGGAGCTCCTGGCCGGAGCCGCTGAGCACGATCTTGCCGATCTCCATCACGTGGGCCTGGTCGGCCAGCGAGAGGGCGGCCTGGGCGTTCTGCTCGACGAGCAGGATGGTGGTGCCGGTGGCCTTGAGCTCGGCGATGGTCGCCATGATCTTCTGCATCATCAGCGGGGAGAGGCCCATGGAGGGCTCGTCCAGCATGAGCAGCTTGGGTCGGGACATCAGGGCCCGGCCCATGGCGAGCATCTGCTGCTCACCGCCCGAGAGGGTGCCGGCCGCCTGCTTTCGGCGTTCGCCCAGGATGGGGAACATCTCGTAGGCGCGCTCGACGTCCTTCTCGATGCCGTCCTTGTCGGTGCGCAGGAAGGCGCCGAGCTGGAGGTTTTCGGCGATCGTCAGCCGGGGGAAGATGTGGCGTCCCTCGGGGGAGTGGGCGAGGCCCAGGGAGACGATCTTGTGGGCGGGGACCTGCGCGAGCGGCTTGCCGTCGAAGGTGATGGTGCCGCCGGCGGGCTTGAGGAGCCCGGAGAGGGTGCGCAGGGTGGTGGTCTTGCCGGCGCCGTTGGTGCCGACGAGGCAGACGATCTCGCCCTCGTTGACCTCGAAGGAGATGCCCTTGACGGCTTCGATCTTGCCGTAGGCGACCTTGAGGTCCCGGACCTCTAGCAGTGCGGTCACTTGGCTTCTCCGTCCGTGCTGGTGGTGCTGTCCGAGTCCGCGGCCGTTTCGGTGTCCGCGGCCGGCTCGGCGGCCGGCTCCGCGTCGGCGTCGGCGTCGGCCTCGGCTTCCGCCGGTGCTTCGGCTTCGGCTTCCGCCGGTGCCTCGGCCTCGGCTGCTGCCGCCGCCGCGTGCTCCTCGGCGGCTTCGACCCCGGCGACCTCGGCCGCGCCCGGGTCGCCCTCGAAGGGCTCTCCGAGGTAGGCGGCGATGACGCGCTCGTCGCCCTGGACTTCGGCCGCGGTGCCCTCGATGAGCTTCTCGCCCTGGACGAGGCAGGCGACGCGGTCGCAGAGGTTGAAGATGAAGCGCATGTCGTGCTCGATGACGAGTACGGCGATGCCCATGTCCCGGATGGCGAAGATGAGCTCTTCGGCCGCGCGGGTCTCCTGCGGGTTCATGCCGGCGGTCGGCTCGTCCAGGAGGATGAGACCGGGGTCGCTGGCAAGGGCGCGGGCGATCTCCAGCTTGCGCTGCTCGCCGTAGGGGAGGTTCTTGGCGAGGTGCTGGGCCTTCTTCTCCAGGCCGATGAACTCCAGGAGCTCCATCGCCCGTGCCTCGCTGGCGGCTTCGGCCTTCTTGAAGCCGGGGCCGCGCAGGAGGGCGGACCAGAGGCCTTCCTTGGTGCGGGTGTGGCGTCCGACGAGGACGTTCTCCAGCACCGTCATGTTGTGGAAGAGCCGGATGTTCTGGAAGGTGCGGGCGATGCCCGCGCTGGTGACCAGGTGCGGCTTGGGCGGCAGGACCGTGCCCTTGTAGCTGACGGTTCCCTCGGTGGGGACGTACAGCCCGGTGAGGCAGTTGAAGAAGGTGGTCTTGCCGGCGCCGTTGGGGCCGATGAGGCCGACGATCTCGCCCGCGTTGACCTTGAGGTCCACGCCCTTGACGGCGGTGAGGCCGCCGAAGCGCATGGTGACGCCGCTGGCTTCGAGGACCGTGGTCGCCGTGGTGGTGTCTGTGGTGGTGGTCATGGTGTTCACGCACCCGCCTTGGCGGTGGCCAGGTCCGCGGGGGCCTGGTCAGTCGTCTCTTCGTCGTGGTACTCGAGCTGCGCGCGCTTGTTGGCGATGAGGCCTTCGGGGCGGAAGCGCATGAGCAGGATGAGGGCGATGCCGAACGCGAGGAGCTGGTAGTCCTGGAGGAAGGCCAGCTTCGCCGGGATCAGGAAGAGCAGTGCGGCGCCGAGGATGGGGCCGCGGATGGTGCCCATGCCGCCGAGGATGACTGCGGCGAGGAGGAACGCGGAGTTCGGCGGGACGGGCCCGGCGAAGACGTAGTTCTCGGGAACCACCGTGCTGTTGACGTGTGCCTGCACGGTGCCGGCCAGGCCGGCGAGGGTGGCGCCGAGGGCGAAGGCGATGAGCTTGACCTTGAAGCCGTTGATGCCCATGGCTTCGGCGGCGGTCTCGTCCTCGCGGATGGCGACCCAGGCGCGGCCGATGCGGCTGTTGCCGGCCCGGGCGAAGACCAGGATGACCAGGGCCATCACGAGCAGCATCAGGAAGTAGTAGTTGGCGTAGGCGCCGAGGGTGATGCCGCCGACGTCGTGCGACTCCCCGAAGTTCCACCCGAAGAGTTCGAGGTGGGGGATGTTCGGGATGCCGTTGGGGCCGTTGGTGATGTCCGGGCCGGAGGTGCCGTCGAGGTTGCCCATGGCGATGCGGAAGATTTCTCCGAAGCCGAGGGTGACGATGGCGAGGTAGTCGCCGCGCAGGCGCAGGGTCGGGGCTCCGATGACCACGCCGAAGATCAGCGAGGCGAGTGCGCCGACGATGACCGCTGCCCAGAAGGGGAGCTGGAAGCCGAAGGCGGAGGCGGTGCTGCCGGAGACCAGGGCGGCGGCGTAGGCGCCGACGCCGAGGAAGGCGACGTAACCGAGGTCGAGCAGGCCCGCGAGGCCGACGACGACGTTGAGGCCGAGGGCGACGGTCGCGAAGATCAGGATGTTCACCGCGATGAGCGTGTACGTGTCGCCGCTCTGCTGGATGAACGGGAAGGTGATCGCGGCGGCCGCGGTGCCGATCAGCGTGACCTGGCGGTTGTTCGCGGTGATGGTGCTGAACCGGTCGAGGAGGCCGGACTTGAGCAGGGCGAACGCCGCGAAGCCGACGATGATCAGGTACGTGACGAAGAGCTGGGGCTCCTTGTCGTCGGTGTCGATGCCGAAGGTGACCACGTAGAGGCCGACGGCGAAGGCGACGGTGATGACGAGGATCTCGGCCCAGGAGGGCAGCCTCTTGGCGGCGGCCGCCTTGTGGCTGTCGTCGGGGATCTTGTACGCGGCGAGGACCGGTACGAGCGAGCCGACGAGGGCGACGTACGCGCCGGGCTCCAGGTGGACGAATCCGCCGAGGACCCAGGCGATGGCGATGACGGTGAACCAGGTGCCGGCGAGGGTGCCGAGCGAGAGGATCCACACGGGCTTGCGGGCGCCGGTGGGGGTGAGCCAGCGCAGGCCCTTGACGCCGAGCGCGGAGAGCGCGAACACGGCGGTGAGGAGGGCGCCGACGAGGCTCAGGAACTGGATGGGGGCCGGGCTGCCGTAGTAGGTGAGGTCACCGGGGAACTCGGCGGTCCAGGTCCAAGCGAGGAAGGCGCTGACGACGGTCAGCAGGCTTCCGCCGATGACCGCGTAGAGCAGTGCGGTGCGGGAGACGGCACTGGTGGCCGCGGCCTCGGCCTCGATCGGGAGGGTTGCTTCGTTGGTCATGGTTCTCACGCCCGATCCGCGACGCGCTCACCGAGCAGGCCTTGTGGCCGCACGAGGAGGACGACGATGAGGAGTACGAACGCCCAGACGTTGGACCAGGCTCCACCGCCGAGCTGCGACATGCCGGGGATGTCTTCGATGTAGGCGATCGACAGGGCCTCGGCGAGACCGAGGACGACGCCGCCGACCATGGCCCCGTAGATGTTGCCGATGCCGCCGAGGACGGCTGCGGTGAAGGCCTTGAGGCCGAGGATGAAGCCCATCTCGAAGTTGATCTGGCCCTTGTCGAGGCCGTAGGCGACGGCGGCGACGGCGGCGAACGCGGCACCGATGGCGAAGGCCATGACGATGATGCGGTCGGTGTTGATGCCCATCAGCTTCGCGGTGTCGGGGTCCTGCGCGGTGGCCTGCATGGCGCGGCCGCTGCGGCTCTTCTGGACGAAGATGCCGAGGGCGAGCATGCAGAGCGGGGCGAGGATGAGGACGAAGAGGTCCGCGCGCTGGATGGCGAGGCTGTCGGTGATCTTGAAGGCTTCACCCTTGAACTCGGGGAAGCTGACGGCCTTCTTGGCGTCCGGGTAGAACTGCCAGACGAGCTGCTGGAGCGCGATCGAGAGGCCGATTGCGGTGATGAGGGGGGCGAGCCGGGGAGCGCTGCGCAGGGGACGGTACGCGAAGCGTTCGGCTGCGGTGGCTACGGCGACGGAGGCGAGCGCGCCTCCGACGATCATGACGGGGATCGCGATCAGCAGGGAGGTGCCGGTCGGGAGTGCGGCGTAGGCGGTGAGCGCGCCGAAGCCGCCGATCATGAAGATCTCGCCGTGGGCGAAGTTGATGAGCTGGACGATGCCGTAGACCATGGTGTACCCGATGGCTATGAGGCCATAAAGGGCACCGAGGGCAAGGCCGTTGGCCAGCTGTTGCGGCAGTTCGTGCACCGCAGGGCCTCCGATGAGCGTGTCGGATAAGACTCCGCGCGAGGGCGCTGTTGCGCCCTCGCGCGGTGGTGTGGTTCAGGTGAGGCTGGTGGAGCGGGGTCCTACGGGATTACTGGTTGAACGTGTCGCTCTTGACGTCGATCCACTTGCCGCCCTCGACCTTGTAGACCGTGAGCTGCTTGTTGGTGGTGTCGCCGTACTCGTCGAAGGCGACCTTGCCGGTCACGCCCTCGAAGGACACCTTGCCGAGGGCCTCGACGACCTTGGCGCGGGCGTCGCTCGGCAGCTTGCCGCCGTTGGCGGCGACGACGGCCTTGACGGCCTGGACGACGGACCAGCCGGCGTCGTAGGAGTAGCCGCCGTAAGCCGCGTAGGGGTCCTTGTAGCCGCCGGCCTGGTAGTCGGCGATGAAGGTCTTGGCGGTGGGCAGCTTCTCGACCGGGTAGCCGATCGAGGTGGAGAGGTCGCCCTCGTTGGCCTCGCCGGAGGCGGTGATGAAGGCGGGGTCCTGGATGCCGTCGCCGCCCATGAGCGGGATGTTGGCTCCGGCCTTCTTGATCTGGTCGGCGAGGAGGCCGCCCTCGGGGTACTGGCCGCCGAAGTAGACGGAGTCGGCGCCGGAGGCCTTGACCTTGTCGGCGGTGGAGGAGAAGTCGGTCTCCTTCACGGTGACGTGGTCGGTGCCGACGACCTCGCCGCCGAGCTTCTTGAACTCGTCGGAGAAGATCGCGGCGAGGCCGGCGCCGTAGGTCTGCTTGTCGTCGACGACGAAGACCTTCTTCTTGCCGGCGTCCTTGAAGAGGTACTGGGCGGCGAACTTGCCCTGGACCACGTCGGTGGCGGCGGTGCGGAAGTAGGTCTTGAAGGGGCGCTTGAACTCGCCCTTGCCCCAGTTGTCGCCCTGGCTGAGCGCGGGGTTGGTGTTGGCGGGGGAGACCTGCGCCAGGTTGGCGGAGGCGAAGACGCCCTGCATCTGCTGGGCGACGCCGGAGTTCAGCGGGCCGACCACGCCGACGACGTCCTTGTTGCCGACGAGCTTGGTGGCGTTGGCCTGGCCGGAGGCGGGGACCGCCTGGTCGTCGAGGGCTTCGACCTTGAACTCGATGCCGGGGACCTCGTTGTTCTTGTTGGCCGTCTTGGCCGCGAGGTCGACCGAGTTCTTGATGCCCTGGCCGAGCGCGGAGAGCGAGCCGGTGAGGGGGGCGTCAACGCCGATGACGACGACGGTCTTGGCGCCGTCGGCCTTGTCCCCGCCGGTCTTGGCCTCATCGCGCGATCCGCAGGCGGTGAGGGTCAGTGCTCCCGTGGTGATCACGGTGGTGAGGACGAGCAAAGAACGGTGTCGCACGATTCTTCCTTTCCCTGGCGCGGCCCCCTCATATGAGGTGCCGTTGGGTCGCCGGGCCGCACTGGGATGTCCACGGCCGTGCTGGGTTGCGCCCTGCGGCGCGGTGACTGGCCGTGACTCTAGGCCGAGGTGGCGAGTGCGGGGAGCAGGGAAAGGATGATGTGACTGTCTTGTTATGCCGAGGCCAAGAATGTGTGGCGGGAGTGCGGACAATTCGGACGTTTGGCCACTTCGGAGAATGTCCGCATGGTGAGAATTCCCTGTTTCCCTAAGGGGCTTGAGGGGTTCATGCTCCTGTCATTGATCAAAAGGGGCCGAATGTCGCTGACTGTGCCCGGAAGAATCCGGCGGGTGGCATTCCGCAGGGGAAAAGCGGGATTCAGTAGGGCGTCGCCATTACTGAGGGTAATTTCTCCCCTTGATCCACTTCGGGCGGATCGATCTTGATCCGGGAGGCGCAGGGCTTCCGACCTGCGGATCGGGTCCACGCCGCCGGGCGCCCGGAAGTCGGACAGCGCGCGCGGGATTCCGGTCACCCGGGCGGACTCGGGGGCCGCCAGTTCTCGGAGCTCCAGGTTGCCCCGTTCTGTTCACCGCAGCGCTGCGCCACGAACCGGTCGACGAGTTCAAGTGCCTTGTCCAGACCGGCAGTTCGCTCCTCGGCGCGGCCTGCGGCGACGGCTTCCTCGTGGATCGTGTACTGGTCGTTGGACAGGCCCTTCTGCTCCCAGTCGAGCCCGGCCCACTTGCTGCCCTTGAGGGTCTCCTTCGCCCAGTAGGACACCAGACTTGTGCAGATCTGGGCGGGCGAGGAGGGGCTGGAAACGGGCGTTGGAGTGGTCCGTGGGGCGGGTGGGGCGGATGTGGAGCATCCGGTCAGGGCGAGTGCCGCCAGGAGTGCGGCGGCACCGCAGCGGGCCGCGGTGCGTGGCTGGGTCCCCATGAAGGGAAGGTAGGCCGTCACCTTCGGTGACACAACAGTCGTCGCGGGGCTGGGTGCGGACTGGCGGATTCCGGGCGGTTCCCGGGCCCGTACGCGCCGCAGGCCCGGATCCCGCCCCTCGAACGGGGCGGGATCCGGGCCTGCGGGGCTCGTCGCGGGCGGGGGTCAGGCCCCGGCGGCGGGGTCCGCGTCGCGCAGCAGGCAGGTCAGGCGGGCGGTGCACACCCGCCGGTCCTGCTCGTCGCTGATGACGATCTCGTACGTGGCGGTGGAGCGGCCGCGGTGTACGGGGGTGGCGACGCCGGTGACCAGGCCGGAGCGCGCGCCCCGGTGGTGGGTGCAGTTCAGGTCCACGCCGACGGCGACCTTGGTGATGCCGCCGTGCATCATCGCGCCGACCGAGCCGAGGGTCTCGGCCAGGACGGCGGAGGCACCGCCGTGCAGCAGCCCGTAGGGCTGGGTGTTGCCCTCGACCGGCATGGTGCCGACGACCCGCTCGGCCGAGGCTTCGAGGATGCGGACGTCCATCCGCTCGCCGAGGTCGCCCGCCGAGAACAGCGCGGGCAGGTCGATGCCCAGGGCCGCGTACTCGTCGAGGACCTCCTGCGGGAACTTCACAGCGTGCTGCTCGCCCATGGGCAGGCTCCGTTCGTGTGTCAACGCTCGTTAACCATCTTGTCCTGAGGTCGTTCTATCAGGCCGGTTCGAAGCGCACGACGACGGACTTGCTCGCGGGGGTGTTGCTGGTGTCCGCGGTGGAATCGAGCGGGACCAGCACGTTCGTCTCGGGGTAGTACGCGGCCGCGCAGCCGCGGGCGGTCGGGTAGTGCACGACGCGGAAACCGGGCGCGCGCCGCTCGACGCCGTCCCTCCACTCGCTGACCAGGTCCGCGTACGAGCCGTCCGCGAGCCCCAGCTCCGCCGCGTCCTCGGGGTGGACCATGACGACGCGGCGGCCGCCGGTGATCCCGCGGTAGCGGTCGTCGAGGCCGTAGATGGTGGTGTTGTACTGGTCGTGGCTGCGCAGGGTCTGCAGGAGCAGCCGGCCCTCGGGGACCTTCGGGTACTCGACGGGCGCGGCGGTGAAGTTCGCCTTGCCGGTCTTGGTGGGGAAGCGGCGCTCGTCGCGCGGGGCGTGCGGGAGGCGGAAGCCCTCGGGGCGGGCCGCGCGGGCGTTGAAGTCCTCGAAGCCGGGGATCACCCGGGAGATCCGCTCGCGGATGGCCGCGTAGTCCCGCTCGAACTCCTCCCACGGGGTGGCGGAGGCGGCGCCGAGGACGGCGCGGGCCATGCGGGCGACGATCGCGGGCTCGGAGAGCAGGTGCGGGGAGGCCGGGGGGAGGTTGCCGCGGGAGGCGTGGACCATGCCCATCGAGTCCTCGACGGTGACGAACTGCTTGCCGGAGGCCTGGACGTCCTTGTCGGTACGGCCGAGGGTGGGCAGGATCAGGGCGCGCCGGCCGGTCACCGCGTGGGAGCGGTTGAGCTTCGTGGAGACGTGGACGGTCAGCGAGGCGCGGCGGATCGCGGCCTCGGTGACGTCGGTGTCGGGGGTGGCGCCGACGAAGTTGCCGCCCATGGCGAAGAGGACCTTGGCCTTGCCGTCGCGCAGGGCCTCGATGGAGCGGACGACGTCGTAGCCGTGGCCGCGCGGCGAGGTGATCTGAAATTCGCGGTCGAGTGAGTCGAGGAAGGCGGGCGCGGGACGTTCGAAGATCCCCATGGTGCGGTCGCCCTGGACGTTGGAGTGGCCGCGGACGGGGCAGACGCCGGCGCCGGGGCGGCCGATGTTGCCGCGCAGCAGGAGCAGGTTGACGACCTCGCGGATGGTGGCGACGGAGTGCTTGTGCTGGGTGAGGCCCATGGCCCAGCAGACGATGGTGCGCTCCGAGGCCAGGATCATGGCCAGCGCCCGCTCGATCTCGGGGCGGGTGAGGCCGGTCGCGGTGAGGGTCCCGGCCCAGTCGGCCTCCGCGGCGGCGGCCGCCAGCTCCTCGTAGCCGTGGGTGTGCTCGCGGATGAAGGCCTCGTCCGTGGCGCCCCCGGTCTCGATGACGAGCTTGTTGAGGAGGCGGAAGAGGGCCTGGTCGCCGCCGATGCGGATCTGGAGGAAGAGGTCGTTGAGGGCGGTGCCCTTGAGCATGCCGATCGGGGTCTGGGGGTTCTTGAACCGCTCCAGGCCGGCCTCGGGCAGCGGGTTCACCGAGATGATCTTCGCGCCGGCGGACTTGGCCTTCTCCAGGGCGGAGAGCATGCGCGGGTGGTTGGTGCCCGGGTTCTGTCCGGCGACGATGATCAGGTCGGCCTGGTGGAGGTCTTCGAGGGAGACGCTGCCCTTGCCGATGCCGATGGTCTCGTTCAGCGCGGAACCCGAGGACTCGTGGCACATGTTGGAGCAGTCGGGCAGGTTGTTGGTGCCGAACTCGCGGGCGAAGAGCTGGAAGAGGAACGCGGCCTCGTTGCTGGTGCGGCCCGAGGTGTAGAAGAGGGCCTCGTCGGGGGAGTCGAGGGCGCGCAGCTCCTCGGCGATGATCTCGAAGGCCCGCTCCCAGGAGACGGCCTGGTACCGGTCGGCGCCTTCGGGCAGGTACATCGGCTCGGTGATGCGGCCCTGCTGCCCCAGCCAGTACCCGGAGCGGTCGGCGAGGTCGGCCAGGGAGTGCTCGGCGAAGAAGTCCGGGGTGACCCGGCGCAGCGTGGCCTCCTCGGCGACGGCCTTGGCACCGTTCTCGCAGAACTCGGCGGTGTGCCGCTTGTCTCCCTCGGGCCAGGCGCAGCCCGGGCAGTCGAAGCCGTCCTTCTGGTTGACCTTGAGCAGGGTGCGTGCGGTACGGGCGACGCCCATCTGCTGCTGCGCTATCCGCAGGGTGTGCCCGATCGCGGGCAGGCCGGCGGCGGCACGCTTGGGGGGCGCCACCTGCGGCGCGTGCTGTGCGGGATCACCTGCGGGCGGCTTGGCGGCCATGTCGCTCCCCTTTGAGCAGTCGAGCATCGCGGCGTCGGCCGCTGTGGGTATTCGCGTAGACGTCCGATCCTGTCACGCCCTGCGGACATCTCCGACGCCGGAATTGTCAGCGGGGCCGCCTAGGATCGGGGGCGTGGCAGAGAACGCATCGAAGAAGACCGACCAGACGACCGCAGCGGACCGCCCCCGCCTGATGCTCATGGACGGGCACTCCCTGGCGTACCGGGCGTTCTTCGCGCTGCCCGCGGAGAACTTCACGACGGCGACCGGGCAGCCGACGAACGCCATCTACGGCTTCGCGTCGATGCTGGCGAACACGCTGCGCGACGAGGCGCCCACGCACTTCGCGGTGGCGTTCGACGTCTCGCGCAAGACGTGGCGCTCGACGGAGTTCCCCGAGTACAAGGCGAACCGCTCCAAGACCCCCGACGAGTTCAAGGGGCAGGTCGAGCTGATCGGCGAGCTCCTGGACGCGATGAAGGTGCCGCGGTTCGCCGTCGACGGCTTCGAGGCCGACGACGTGATCGCCACGCTGGCGACGCAGGCGGAGGCCCTCGGCTTCGAGGTCCTGATCGTCACGGGCGACCGGGACTCCTTCCAGCTCGTCTCCGAGCACACCACCGTGCTGTACCCGACCAAGGGCGTCTCCGAGCTGACCCGGTTCACCCCGGAGAAGGTCGAGGAGAAGTACGGGCTCACCCCGCAGCAGTACCCGGACTTCGCGGCGCTGCGCGGCGACCCGTCGGACAACCTGCCCGGCATCCCGGGCGTCGGCGAGAAGACCGCCGCGAAGTGGATCACCCAGTTCGGGTCGTTCGCGGAGCTGGTCGAGCGCGCCGAGGAGGTCAAGGGCAAGGCCGGGCAGAACTTCAGGGACCACCTGGAGTCCGTCAAGCTGAACCGGATCCTGACCGAGATGGTCAAGGACGTCGAGCTGCCCAAGGCCGCGGGCGACCTGGCCCGTGTGCCGTACGACCGCTCCGCCGTCACGGGCGTGCTGGACGTGCTGGAGATCCGCAACGCCTCGCTGCGCGAGCGGCTGCTGGCGGTGGACCCGGGCGCCGCCGAGGAGCCCGCCCCGGCTCCGGCCGCCGGCGTGGAGCTGGACGCGAGCGTGCTGGGCGCGGGCGAGCTGGCGCCGTGGCTGGCGGCCCGCGCCGGCGAGCCGCTCGGCATCTCCACCGTGGACAGCTGGGCGCTGGGCCAGGGCAATGTGAGCGAGATCGCGCTGGCCGCGGCCGGCGGGGCCGCCGCCTGGTTCGAGCCGTCCGAGCTGGACGAGGCCGACGAGCGGGCCTTCGCGGCCTGGGCCGCCGATGCCGCGAAGCCCAAGGTGGTGCACAACGCCAAGGGCCTGATGCGGGTCTTCCCCGAGCACGGCTGGAGCCTGGCCGGCGTCACCATGGACACCGCGCTCGCCGCGTACCTGGTCAAGCCGGGCCGCCGCTCCTTCGCGCTGGACGTGCTGTCCAACGAATACCTGCACCGCGAGCTCCAGCCCGCCGCGGCCGACGGCCAGCTCGCCTTCGGCGCCGACGAGACCGCCGAGGCGGAGGCGCTGATGGCGCAGGCCCGCGCCGTCCTCGACCTCGGCGAGGCCTTCACCGGCAAGCTCGCCGAGGTCGGCGCCGCCGAGCTGCTCCACGACATGGAGCTGCCCACCTCGGAACTGCTGGCCCGGATGGAGCGGGCGGGCATCGCCGCCGACCGCGACCACCTGGAGGCCATGGAGCAGCAGTTCGCCGGAGCCGTGCAGCAGGCGGTGAAGGAGGCGCACGCGGCGGTCGGGCACGAGTTCAACCTCGGCTCGCCCAAGCAGCTCCAGGAGGTCTTCTTCGGCGAGCTGGACCTGCCGAAGACGAAGAAGACCAAGACCGGCTACACCACGGACGCGGACGCGCTGGCCTGGCTGGCCACGCAGACCGACCACGAACTGCCGGTGATCATGCTGCGCCACCGGGAGCAGGCCAAGCTGCGCGTCACCGTCGAGGGCCTCGTCAAGACGATCGCCGCCGACGGCCGGGTGCACACCAGCTTCAGTCAGACGGTCGCCGCGACCGGACGCCTGTCCTCCACCGACCCCAACCTGCAGAACGTGCCGGTGCGCACCGACGAGGGCCGGGCCATCCGCCGCGGCTTCGTCGTCGGCGAGGGCTTCGAATCCCTCATGACCGCGGACTACAGCCAGATCGAGCTGCGCGTCATGGCGCACCTCTCCGAGGACGAGGGCCTGATCGAGGCGTTCCTGTCCGGCGAGGACCTGCACACCACCGTCGCCTCCCAGGTGTTCGGCGTGGAGCGCTCCGAGGTCGACGCCGAGATGCGGCGCAAGATCAAGGCGATGTCGTACGGGCTCGCGTACGGGCTCTCCGCCTTCGGTCTGGCCCAGCAGCTGAACATCGAGCCCGCCGAGGCGCGCGGTCTGATGGAGACCTTCTTCGAGCGGTTCGGCGGGGTCCGGGACTACCTGGGCCGCGTGGTCGAGGAGGCCCGGGCCACCGGCTACACGGCGACGGTCTTCGGCCGCCGCCGCTACCTGCCCGACCTCAACAGCGACAACCGCCAGCGCCGCGAGGCCG
Organism: Streptomyces sp. WM6372; assembly: GCF_001279655.1. NCBI lineage: Bacteria > Bacillati > Actinomycetota > Actinomycetes > Kitasatosporales > Streptomycetaceae > Streptomyces > Streptomyces sp. WM6372. The sequence continues at coordinate 25,765 of NZ_LGDB01000036.1, forward strand.
CCGAGCGGATGGCGCTGAACGCCCCGATCCAGGGCACCGCGGCCGACATCGTCAAGGTGGCCATGCTGCGCGTGGACAAGGCGATCACCGAGGCCGGCCTGAAGTCGCGGATGCTGCTCCAGGTCCACGACGAAATCGTGCTGGAGATCGCCCCGGGCGAGCGGAAGAAGGTCGAGGAGCTGGTGCGCCGCGAGATGGGCGCCGCCGTGGAGCTCCGCGCCCCGCTGGACGTGTCGGTGGGCGTCGGCGCCGACTGGGAGTCGGCCGCGCACTGAGGCAGGATCGCCGGACGCCCGTCCCCGCTATGCGGCGGGGACGGGCGTCCGCGTTTCCTCGTCCGTACGGGACGACGGCTCGCGGCGGTGCAGGAACCGTACGAGGACCCCGTACAGCAGCAGGCCCACGGCGAGCCCGCCGCCCGCGCCGAAGCAGACGGTCGGGATGATGTCGAGCGGGGTGCGGATCCGGTCGAAGAACGTGAAGAAGCGCAGCACGCGCAGCGTCACCCCGACGGCCACGCACAGCGCGACCAGCGCGACCGCGCCCAGCAGCTCCGCCCGCCCGAGCACCGGTACGGCCGCGGGGGCGGGGGAGTCGGGCAGCCGCCGCACGGCGGTCGCCGTGAACCAGAGCAGGGCGCAGGCGGCGACCGCCGAGGTCCCGTACTGCACGTACGTATAGAGGGGGAGCCCGTTCGCGAAGGGCTCGCCGAGCACGGGCAGCGCGTCCGTCCCCCACCGGTGCGGGTGCGTGAAGCTGTCCCAGACCACGTGCGTGAGGGAGCCGATGACGGCGCAGACGTAGAACCACAGCGCGACCGGGACCGGGCCGCGGCTGCGCCAGTCCTCTCCCCGTACGAAGGCGTGCATCCGGCCCTGGCGGCGGCGCGGCAGGAGCGCGACCAGCGGTTCGCGCAGCAGCAGCCAGCAGGCCGCGAGTACGGCGGTCAGCACGGCGTCCGCGGTGAACACCCCGGGCAGCGAGTGCGCGAGCGCGCCGTACTGCCAGACGCCCGGGACGACGGCGTCCGCGAAGTAGAAGGTGTCGGGCGCGAACGACCCGAGGACGAGCGCCGACGCGACCAGCGGTCCGCGGGCTCGGCCCGTCCTGCGGACGGCCGGCAGGACGGCGGCCGCGTGGCTGAGGGTGAACGGCATGACATCTCTTCCTTACTTCGGGCCAATGCGCCCCGAACGGTCCCGGTCAGTATGCGTGAGCCGCCCGGCAGGTGGGGAAGTGGTGAATTCCGGGCGCCGATCGGTGCAGGTTGAAGGGAGTTGACGTAAGGTCACGCCGACGTCGAGGGGGAGGGGACCCGGCTCATGTCGGCTCGGATCGGAAGCAGGCTGCGCAGGGGTGGGGCCGCGGTCCTGGTCTGCGCGCTCGTCGCCGCAGCGCTCACGGCGTCCCAAGCCCCGCCGGGGGAGCGAATATCCGCGGCGGACACCGAGAACGCCCCGCCCGTGCAGCCGTCCCAGCCGTCCGCATCCGGCGGGGACTCCGAGTTCCTCACCGAACTCCCGCCCCCGGCGGCCGGGCTGCCGCAGGAGGCCCCGGCCGCGCAGCCGCCCCAGCCGGCCGGCGAGGCGGTGGCGCCGCACAACGAACCGGTGGCCATGGGCGGCGGGGAAGGCGCGCAGGGCGTCCCGGCGACGGTCCTGGCGGCGTACCGGCTGGCCGAGCAGAAGGTGGGGCAGACCGACCCCGGCTGCGGACTGCGCTGGCAACTGCTCGCGGCGATCGGCAAGGTCGAGTCCGGGCAGGCCCGCGGCGGCCGCGTGGACGGCGCCGGAACCACGCTGCGGCCGATCCTGGGCCCCGTACTCGACGGCAACGGCTTCGCGAACATCCGGGACACGGACGGCGGGGAGTACGACGGGGACGCCGCGTACGACCGGGCGGTCGGCCCGATGCAGTTCATCCCGTCCACCTGGGCGGCCTGGGGCCAGGACGCGGACGGCGACGGCCGCCGCAACCCGAACAACGTGTACGACGCCGCCCTGGCGGCCGGCCGCTACCTCTGCGCGGGCACCCGTGACCTGCGCGTACCCGCTGACCTGGACCGCGCGGTGCTCTCGTACAACCAGTCCGCGGAGTACCTGCGGACGGTGAAGTCCTGGTTCACGTACTACCTCCAGGGCACGCACGAGGTCCCGAACGCGGGCGCGGACCAGCCCCCGGTGCCGCCCAAGCCGACGCCGAAGCCGAGCCCGACGCCCACGCCGTCCCCGAGCCCGACGCCGACGCCGACGCCGGTGCCGACGCCCACCCCGTCCCCGACGCCGGACCCGAAACCCACCCCGACACCGACGCCCACACCCACCCCCACGCCGACCCCGACTCCGACTCCGAGTCCCACGCCGACTCCGAGCCCCACACCGACTCCGAGTCCGACGCCCACTCCGACTCCGACTCCGACGGCGAGCGCGCGGCCGACCCCTGCGCCCACCCCGAGCCCCACGGCCACGCGCAAGGCGTCCCCGGGTGCTTCACCGGCCCCCAGCAGCGGGACCAAGGCTACGTAGCCAGGGCGCGCTCGCCCGACGGCCCGACGGAGAACCGTCGGGCCGTCGGGCGTGGGCGGTCGGCGCCGGTTACGGCGCCGGGACGAGCAACTCCGCGGTGAGTCGCGGAGCCACGGCCGTGCTCAGGGCTCCGAACTCGACCCGTGAGGTGGCTGGGTTGCCGGTGGTTTGGCGGACGCTGAGCGAGATTCGGTCGCCCACGGCCAACCGCAGGATCGCGGACGCGGACTGCGAGGCGTGTCCGGTGCCCGGGAGGTCCGCAGTGTCCTGCTCGTCGAGCGCGCGTCCGACGTCGTTGACGTCGAGTGTCAGGGCCCGAGTCCCCGTCGGATTAGGGGTGTACCCCAGGAGGATCTGTCCCGTGACCAGGTAGCGCCCCGCTGTGTTGACCACCAGGGCCGAGTTCATCGCGTCGAACGTCATGCCCGTGTTGTAGACGGCGCTGTTGAACTGGATCCGCGTGAGGGTGTCGTCCGGGATGGTCTGATCGCTGTTGCTCTGGATGCTCGCGCCGACGTCGATCGTGGGGCCGGGCGGGCCGCTGGGACCAGGGGGGCCACTGGGACCGGCCGGGCCACTGGGACCAGGGAGACCACTGGGACCGGCCGGGCCGCTGGGGCCGACCGTACCCGGTTGTCCTGGCGGGCCGCTGGGTCCCGGAAGGCCGGGCGGCCCACTGGGACCGGCCGGGCCGCTGGGGCCGACCGTACCCGGTTGTCCTGGCGGGCCGCTCGGTCCCGGAAGGCCGGGCGGGCCGGGGTCCCCGGGCGGGCCGCTGGGGCCGGGGGGACCCTTCGGGCCGCCCCGCGGGTCCTGGCGCGGGTCCTTCCGGCAGTCCGCCCGCTCCTTGCCCGTACGGGGGTCCTTCCCGCACTTTCCGCCGCCGCCAGCGGGGCCGTACGCGCTCACCCGCCCGCCCGCGTCCTGGGCCGCCAGTGCGTTCGGCACGGTCAGCCCGGCCGCCAGGAGCAGCGCGAGCGGGGCGATCGCGCCGCCGGCCATCCATCGGGAGCGACGGGTGCGCGGATCCGGTCGCGCCCCCGTCGTCTTCTCGGTACTCATCTGCGTGCTCCTCGACTCCGGGGGGAACTCCACTGAGATGCCAGGGGGAGCTTGACCCTTGGGATCCCGGAAGACGTCACGTTGCGTCACAACACGCCTGACCATAGGTAATTCGGACCAACGCCACCCCGTGATCCGGGGTCCAGACGGTTCTCATCTCCGCCCCGCGTTGCTACGGTGCGGGCTCCGCCCTGACGTCCCATCAGATTCCGGAGGCCCCGGCATGCGCGCACTCCTCGCCGCCGCCATCGGGCTTGCCGCCGCGCTGGCCCTCGTGTTCGCCATCACGGCGTTCGGGGCGCCCGAAGGCAAGACCTCGCCCAAGCCCCTGCTCACCACCGCGCCCAGCGCGCCCGGACAGTAGAGGAGGCCCGGCCTTGAGACGTACCGCCAGCCTCGTCCTGCTCGCCTTCGCCGTGTTCCTCGCCGCCCTCGCACCGCTGCTGCGCTGGTACGCGTACCCCAGGCTCGCCAAGATCCCGCCGAGCCAGTACCAGGAGATGGTCCTGGAGGCGAAGGACGCGACCCTCCTCGACTACACCGCCGGCATGCAGCCCAAGAAGGTGGACAAGGTCACCATCGTCCAGACCCTGAAGGGCAACGTCGAGGCGTCGAAGGAGATCGAGGCGAGCGCCGGCAAGGACGTCGTCGTCTGGGACACCCTCACCTACATCATGGGCCCGGACGGGAAGATGGTCTCCCAGATCCCCGAGCGCTACGTCTTCGACGCCCACAGCCAGGACCCGGTGCACGCCACCGGCGAGATGGTCGACGGCGACCCGGTCAAACGCGAGGGCATCGAGTTCAAGTGGCCGTTCTTCACCGAGCCGCGCGACTACCTCTACTTCGACGCGCAGACCCGCACCGCCTCGCCCATCCATTACGTCGGCCCGCGCACGTACCGGGGGATGGACGTCTACTACTACGAGCAGACCCTGCCGTGGACCAAGGTCGCCCTGCCGAAGAAGATGCCGATCGAGGGCATCGACCCGAAGACCTTCGAGCAGAGCACCGGCACCAGCCTCTGGTACCAGGCCAAGGCGATGTTCTGGGTCGACCCCGTGACCGGGGCGCCCGTCAACGCCGAGCAGGTCATCGAGCAGGAGATGCGCGGCGGCATCGCGGCCGGCGCGCCCGACGGCAGGCTCACCGTCTTCGCCGGGCACGTGAAGATGCGCGAGGACTACGCCGCCTACACCGTCGACCTGGTCACGTCGAACCGCACGAAGGTCCTCGCCCTGCACACGTACGCCCCGATCGGACTGGCGGCCGGCGCCCTCGTCCTGCTCGGGCTGGCGCTGTGGCTGGAGGCCCGCGGCCGCCGCGGCGGGGCGGCGGACGGGGAGGGGCTCACCACGAGGCTCACTGCTGTCGCCTGAGCCGGGCGTTCGTGTGCCGGGTGGGCTCGGCGGTCGCCGGATCCTCCGGCCAGGGGTGCTTGGGGTAGCGGCCGCGGAGCTCGGCGCGCACCGCGCGGTAGCCGCCCTGCCAGAAGGAGGCCAGGTCGGCGGTGACGGCGGCGGGCCGTCCGGCCGGGGACAGCAGGTGCACCAGTACGGGCACCCCGGCCACCTTCGGGGTCTCGGCCAGCCCGAACAGCTCCTGCAGCTTCACGGCGAGGACCGGCTGCCCGTGCTCGGCGGAGTAGTCCACCCGGATCCGGGAGCCGCTGGGCACCTCGATCCGCTCCGGGGCCAGCTCGTCGAGACGGGCGGCCTCACCGGTGGCCCAGGGCAGCAGCCGGTTCAGCGCCTGCCCGGCGTCGATCCGCCCGAGATCGGCGCGGCGCCGGGCCCGGGACAGCTCGGGCTCCAGCCAGTCGTCGGCGCGCTCCAGCAGGGCTTCGTCGTCCTGTACGTCGGGCCAGCCGCCGCCGAGCGTGCGGTGCAGGAAGCCGAGCCGGTCCCGGAGCGCCCGCGCGTCGGCGCTCCAGCGCAGCAGGCCGAGCCCGTCGTCGCGCAGGCCGTCGAGCAGGGCGGCCCGGACGAGCTCCGGGTCGGGGTTCTTGAGCGGGCGGACGGCCAGCGCGATCGCCCCGAGCCGCTCGGCGGCGCGGGCGACGAGGTCGCCGTCCTCCCAGCGGACCTCCTCGCCGGAGGTGAGCAGGTGCCGGGCCGCGCCGCGGGCGGTGTCCTCGTCGATGACGGCGGCCAGCCGGACCCGGGCGGAGGCGGAATGCGGCCCCCGGTCGGCGACGGCGACGGCCACCCACGGCGCACTGCGCAGCGCCGACCCGTCGGCGAGCTCGGCTCCCGTGCCGTTGGCCATGAGGAAGGCGCCCTGGCCCTTGGCCTTGGCGACGCGCTCCGGGAACGCGAGGGCCGCGACGAGCCCGGCGGCGTCGTCGGAAAGCGCTTCTTCCCCCGCCCCGCCCCTTCCCGAAACCGGGCTCTGCCCGGACCCGGCCCTCAAACGCCGGGCGGGCTGCACAGCAGGCGCAGCCCCCGAAGGGGTCCGGGGCGAAGCCCCGGTTTCGGCTGCGCCCGCTGCGCGTTCCAGCCGCTTGGCCTCCGCCCGCCAGCGCGCGGCGTACGCGTCGCCGCCCGCGCGGGCCCGACGCCAGGCGGCGGCGAGGTCGTCCCCGTACTCCCGCGGCGGCTCCTCGCTCAGCAGGGCGACGATCTCCGCCGCCCGGCGGGGGCCCAGCGCGGCGGAGCCGTCCAGCAGGGCGCGGGCCATGCGCGGGTGCAGCCCGAGCCGGGCCATCCGCTGACCGCGCGGGGTGACCCGGCCCGCCGGATCCACCGCGCCCACCGCGGCCAGCACCTCCCGCGCCGCGGCCATCGCCCCGGCCGGCGGCGGGTCAAGCAGAGCCAGCCCGGACGCGTCCGGATCGCCCCAGCACGCCGCCTGGAGCGCGAACTGCGCCAGGTCCGCGATCCGGATCTCGGGGGAGGGGAACGCCGGGAGGCGGCCGTCCTCCGCCTGCGACCAGCAGCGGTACACCGCCCCCGGCGCCTCGCGCCCGGCCCGGCCCGCCCGCTGGCGCCCGGCCGCGCGGGACGCCCGTACGGTCGCCAGCGCGCCCAGCCCCCGCGCGTGGTCCACCCGGGGTTCGCGGGCCAGTCCGCAGTCCACGACCACCCGTACCCCCGGCACGGTCAGGCTGGACTCCGCCACCGCGGTGGAGAGGATCACCCGGCGGCGCGACTGGGCGGACAGCGCCGCGTCCTGCACCGCCGCCGGGGCGCGTCCGTGGAGCTGGAGGACCTCCGCCTCCACTCCGGCCAGCTGCCCGGCCACCCGGGCGATCTCCCCGACGCCCGGGAGGAAGCACAGCACGTCACCGGAACGCTCCGCCAGCGCCCGCCGCACCACCGAGGCCACGTGCGCGAGCTGCGCGGGGTCCACCCGCATGCCGTGCGGGGGCCGCACCGGCCGGGGCGGCGGGGCCCAGACCGTCTCCACCGGGTACGAGACCCCCGCGGCCTCCACCACCGGCGCGCCCCCGGGACGCCCTTGGCCGAGGACGTGCGCCCAGCCCGCGGCATCGGTCGTCGCCGAAGCCGCCACGAGCCGCAGCTCCGGGCGCAGGGTTTCCCGTACGTCCAGCAGGAACGCGGCGACGGTGTCCGCGTCGAGGTGCCGCTCGTGGCACTCGTCCAGGACCACCACGTCGACCCCGGCGAGCTCCTGGTCCCGCTGGAGCCGCTGGAGCAGTACGCCGGTGGTCACGACCTCGACCACCGTGTCCGGCCCCGCCACCCGCTCGCCGCGCACCGTGAAGCCCACCGAGCCGCCGGCCTGCTCGCCCAGCAGCCAGGCCATCCGCCGCGCCGCCGCCCGGGCGGCGATCCGCCGGGGCTCGGCGACGATCACCTTGCGGCGCGGCCCACCCCCCACCAGCCCCGCCAGCACCAGCGGCACCAGCGTGGTCTTGCCGGTGCCGGGCGGCGCGCAGAGCACCGCCGTGCCGTGGGCGTCCAGCGCGGAGACCAGCGCGGGCAGGGCCTCCCGTACGGGAAGGGCGTCGAGGTCGGCGGTACGGATCACGTCAGGGGCGCTCGCAGACGAAGATCGCGGTGCCGGGGATCAGGTTGCCGCGCAGCGGGGACCAGCCGCCCCACTCCTGGGTGTTCCACGCGGGCCACTCCGGCTCCACGAGGTCGACCAGGCGGAACCCGCCCGCCACCACGTCCCGGACCCGGTCTCCGAGGGTGCGGTGGTGCTCCACGTAGACGGCGCGGCCCTGCTCGTCCTGCTCGACGTACGGGGTCCGGTCGAAGTAGGAGGCGGCGATCGACAGCCCCTCCGGGCCGGGCTCGTCGGGGAAGGCCCAGCGGATGGGGTGGGTGACGGAGAAGACCCAGCGGCCGCCGGGGCGCAGGACGCGGTGCACCTCGCGCATGACGTTCACGGGGTCGGCGACGAAGGGGACGGCCCCGTAGGCGGAACAGGCCAGGTCGAAGGAGCCGTCGCGGAAGGGCAGCCTTCCGGCGTCGGCCTCGACGAGGGGGATGCCGTCGCCGATGCGCAGGGCGTGCTGGAGCTGGCGGTGGGAGAGGTCGAGGGCGACGGGGCGGGCGCCCCGGGCGGCCAGCCAGCGCGAGCACTGGGCGGCGCCGGCGCCGATCTCCAGGACGTCCTTGTCCTTCAGGGAGTCCGCGGGGCCGAGCAGCGCGGCGTCCGCCTCGTCGAGGCCCTCCGGCCCCCAGACGAAGCGGTCGTCGCCGAGGAAGGCCCCGTGCTCGCTCTGGTACTCGTCGGCGTTGCGGTCCCACCAGCCCCGGCTGGCCCGGCTGCTCTCCGCGTCGTCGGCGTCACGCCGGGTGGCCTCCGCGTCGTCGTCGGCGTCCTCGCCGGCACCGTGGCCGGGGCCATCGGCTTCGTACGCTTCTTCGGGGGCGTAGTCCTCTTGGTTCATGGGGCCCGTCGTCGTAGTCTGCGGAAAGAGTCGGAAAGAGTCGTAACAAGGCAGGGAAGGGCCATCAGCGCCCGCCCGCCCACGAATTGTGCCGGTTATGCGGTGATCCGCCCGGGGTGTGCGCCTTCGCGCATTGACCCTGCCCGGCTGCCCCCGTATGCTACAAGTTGCGCTGCGAGCCTGTGCTCCTCAGACCTAGCAGGCTGCGCTTGCATCTGTTGATGTCCCCTCGGTTTTCGAGGCCCTGACCCGCTTCACGGCGGAGTAGGGGCTTCCTTGGCTGTCCGGCTTCTTCGGCAGATGCCGATAAGGGCTCCCGGCGTAGCAGTACCTACGACTTTCTGTCCGTAACCGGAGCCCTTTCCCACATGACGAGCAGCACCGAGACCACCTCTACCACCCCGCAGGTAGCGGTCAACGACATCGGTAACGAGGAAGCCTTCCTCGCCGCGATCGACGAGACGATCAAGTACTTCAACGACGGCGACATCGTCGACGGCGTCATCGTGAAGGTCGACCGGGACGAGGTCCTGCTCGACATCGGTTACAAGACCGAAGGCGTGATCCCGAGCCGTGAGCTCTCGATCAAGCACGACGTCGACCCGAACGAGGTCGTCAAGGTCGGCGACGAGATCGAGGCCCTGGTTCTCCAGAAGGAGGACAAGGAAGGCCGTCTGATCCTGTCCAAGAAGCGCGCCCAGTACGAGCGCGCCTGGGGCACGATCGAGAAGATCAAGGAAGAAGACGGCATCGTCACCGGTACCGTCATCGAGGTCGTCAAGGGTGGTCTCATCCTCGACATCGGCCTCCGCGGCTTCCTGCCGGCCTCCCTCGTCGAGATGCGCCGCGTCCGCGACCTCCAGCCCTACGTGGGCAAGGAGCTCGAGGCGAAGATCATCGAGCTGGACAAGAACCGCAACAACGTGGTCCTGTCCCGCCGTGCCTGGCTGGAGCAGACCCAGTCCGAGGTCCGCCAGACGTTCCTCACCACCCTGCAGAAGGGTCAGGTCCGCTCCGGCGTCGTTTCCTCGATCGTCAACTTCGGTGCCTTCGTGGACCTGGGTGGCGTCGACGGTCTCGTCCACGTCTCCGAGCTGTCCTGGAAGCACATCGACCACCCGTCCGAGGTTGTCGAGGTCGGCCAGGAAGTCACCGTCGAGGTCCTCGACGTGGACATGGACCGCGAGCGTGTCTCCCTGTCGCTGAAGGCGACGCAGGAGGACCCGTGGCAGCAGTTCGCCCGTACGCACCAGATCGGTCAGGTCGTCCCGGGTAAGGTCACCAAGCTGGTTCCGTTCGGTGCGTTCGTCCGCGTGGACGAGGGCATCGAGGGTCTGGTCCACATCTCCGAGCTGGCCGAGCGCCACGTGGAGATCCCGGAGCAGGTCGTCCAGGTCAACGACGAGATCTTCGTCAAGGTCATCGACATCGACCTCGAGCGTCGCCGGATCTCGCTGTCCCTGAAGCAGGCCAACGAGTCCTTCGGTGCCGACCCGGCGTCGGTCGAGTTCGACCCGACCCTGTACGGCATGGCCGCGTCCTACGACGACCAGGGCAACTACATCTACCCCGAGGGCTTCGACCCCGAGACCAACGACTGGCTCGAGGGCTTCGACACCCAGCGCGAGACGTGGGAGCGCCAGTACGCCGAGGCGCAGGTCCGCTTCGAGCAGCACCAGGCCCAGGTCATCAAGAGCCGCGAGGCCGACGAGGCCGCTGCTGCCGAGGGCGCTGCCGCCCCGGCCGCCAGTGGCAACGCCGGTGCGGGCATCTCGGGTGGTTCCTACTCCTCGGAGTCGGACGAGACCTCGGGCGCCCTGGCCTCCGACGAGGCCCTGGCCGCGCTCCGCGAGAAGCTGGCCGGCGGCCAGAGCTGATCGCAGCGCATCGCACCTCGGTGTGAGCCGTAGCCAAGAAGCCGAGCGGAGCTGAGAAGCCGAGCAGAGCCGAACGACAAGGCCCGTCCCCTCAGGGGGGCGGGCCTTGTTGCATTCCTGTGAAAGGCGCCAACTGGGGAATGGAGCAGCCGCCTTGCACGTTGTGGGCAACGTAGGCGGCGAGGAGGAGTGGTGACGGTGCTTGATCCACAGGGTTTGTACGAATGGGATGCCAAGGGCCTGGCAGTGGCGGATCTGGCGCTCGCCCAGGACTCGGCCGGGCTGGTCATGCTCTACCACTTCGAGGGGTACATCGACGCGGGTGAGGCCGGGGAGCAGATCGTCGAGCGACTGCTCGACACGCTGCCCCACCAGGTCGTGGCCCGGTTCGACGCGGACCGCCTGGTCGACTACCGCGCCCGGCGCCCGCTGCTGACGTTCCAGCGCGACCACTGGACCGAGTTCGAGGAACCGCGCCTTGAGGTGCGCCTCGTCCAGGACGCCACGGGCGCCCCGTTCCTGCTGCTCTCCGGCCCCGAGCCGGACGTGGAGTGGGAGCGCTTCGCCGTGGCCGTCCGGCAGATCGTCGAGCGCCTCGGCGTCCGGCTCTCGGTCAACTTCCACGGCATCCCCATGGGCGTCCCGCACACCCGGCCCGTCGGGATCACCCCGCACGGCAACCGGACCGACCTCATGCCGGGCCACCGCAGCCCGTTCGACGAGGCGCAGGTGCCGGGCAGCGCGGAGTCCCTCGTGGAGTTCCGCCTCGGCCAGGCCGGGCACGACGTGCTGGGCGTCGCCGCGCACGTACCGCACTACGTGGCGCGCTCCGCCTACCCGGACGCCGCGCTGACGGCGCTGGAGGCGATCACGGCGGCGACCGGGCTGGTCCTGCCGGCGGTGGCGCACGCGCTGCGCACCGAGGCGCACCGTACGCAGACGGAGATCGACCGGCAGATCCGCGAGGGCGACGAGGAGCTGGTCTCCCTGGTCCAGGGGCTGGAGCACCAGTACGACGCGGCGGCCGGCGCCGAGACGCGGGGCAACATGATCGCGGAGCCGCAGGAGATCCCGTCGGCGGACGAGATCGGCCGCGAGTTCGAGCGGTTCCTCGCGGAGCGCGAGGGCGAGGGCTGAGGTCCTCGTCCCGGTCGGCCGGGGCGGGGGGCTGTACGGGGGCCTGGGCGCGGGGTCTAGTCTGCTGGGCATGTTGAAGGTTGGCCTGACAGGCGGAATCGGTGCCGGCAAGAGCGAGGTCTCGCGGCTGCTGGCGGGGTACGGGGCGGTCGTCGTGGACGCCGACCGCATCGCGCGGGAGGTCGTGGAGCCGGGCACGCCGGGGCTCGCGGCCGTCGTGGCGGCTTTCGGGGAGTCCGTGCTGACCGGCGAGGGGACGCTGGACCGGCCGAAGCTGGGCTCGATCGTGTTCGCCGACCCGGCGAAGCTGCGGACCCTCAATGCGATCGTGCACCCGCTGGTCGGGGCCCGGTCGGCCGAACTGGAGGCCGCTGCCGGGCCCGACGCGATCGTGGTGCACGACGTACCGCTGCTCGCTGAGAACGGCCTGGCGCCGCTGTACGACCTGGTGGTCGTGGTGGACGCGGCCCCCGAGACGCAGCTGGCCCGGCTGACCGCGCTGCGCGGGATGGCCGAGGACGAGGCGCGGGCCCGGATGGCCGCGCAGGCCGCGCGGGAGCAGCGGCTGGCGGTGGCCACCCTCGTGATCGACAACGACGGGCCGCTGGAGGCGCTGGAGCCGCAGGTGCGCAAGGTGTGGGCGGAGCTCAAGGAGCGGGAGGCGGCGGCGGGCGCTGCCGGTGCCTGACGTACGCAGGGAAGAGCAGGCGGGGCGCGGGGCGTTGAACGCCCCCGCAGAGGGAAGGAACCGACCGTGTCCGACACCACGCCGCCGTCCATACCGGCGCAGCCGCCTTCGCCGTCCGGGTCCTCGCCCGAGACGCACGTCATCGACTACCGGGCCGCCGAGCAGCTGCTGGCCGCGCGCGACCCGCGGGGCGCGGTGAAGCTGCTCGACTCGGTGATCGCCGCGCACCCGGAGAACACGGCGGCCCGGCTGCTGCGGGCGCGTGCGTTCTTCGCCGCCGCCCAACTGCGTCCGGCGGCGCTGGAGTTCGAGTTGGTGCTGGAGCGGGAGCCGGACAACGCCTTCGCGCACTTCGCCCTGGCCCGCACCCACGAGCGCTCCGGCCGTCCCGAGCAGGCGCGCAAGCACTTCCGCCTGGCGGCGGCGCTGGATCCCCGGCCCGACTACCTGGCGGCGGCCCGGTTCGAGGAGTAGCGGCGGCGAGTGGGGGGAGCGGCGGGCCGCGTCACCGCTGGTGCGGGGGCTCGTACGGGGGGACGTCCGGGCCCGGCTGGTAGTGGGGGCCCTGGTGGATGTGGTGGAGGACCACGGCCAGGTCGACGAGCGCGAGTACGGCGACCACCCCGCAGGCGGCCGCCCACCCGGGACGGCCGACCAGGGAGAACGCGGCGGTCCCGGCGGCGGCCCAGACGAACCCCCACAGGCTCAGCCAGAACCGCAGCCGCAGCGGACTGCGGGCGGTCACCGGCTCGTTTCCGGAACGCATGACCATCGCCTCAGCACCATGGTATGTCAGTTCATGTCATCGGATGTCATGGATTGAGGCGGTTCACGGCGGTCGTGGTTGTCCGCTTGAAGGCGGTGACGGGGGCGTCGCTCAGGTCGCCCATCTGGCCCCACCGGACGACGGTCACGGTGGAACCGTCGCGTCCGATGCCGAAGAGGTGCACGCCGGGTTCGGAGTCCGGGATCGAGGTGTGCACGCCGTAGACGTGGGCGCCCTCCTCGACGGGGAGGGCGCCGTAGTCCTTCGAGCCCGCCGTCCCGTCCGGGTGCTCCCGCAGCCAGTCGGCGGCGCAGGCGGCGACCTGCCGCTCCAGGTTCCGGGCCAGCCGGGCGGCAGCCGAGTCGGAGGAGGCCCGTACGGAGACCTGTACGGCGCCGGTGTCGAGGTCGGTACCGAACTGCCGGTGCCAGCTCCCGGCGGCCGGAAGGGCCCCGTCCAGGCAGAACGGCGCCGTTTCGGGCAGCCCCTTGGTGACCTTCCCGGCGTGCCAGGGCGAGGTGGGATGCGGCGGCAGGTCGGCGGCGCCGAGGAATCCGGGGGCGGTGAGCGCGAGCGCGATCACGGCGGCGAGGCCCTGGAGCATGGCGGTTTCTCCCCATGTGGCGGTGGTGCGGTGCTGTGAGCCGTCCCCACCCCGTGCCACCCCAAAACGCCTTTTTCCGGCCGTGGGGTCCGCCCCGCGCCGGCCGACCCCCGCAAGGGGGCCGCGGCCAGCGGCGCAGCGGGTCGGGAGCCGGCATCTGCCCAGCTCAGCCGCGTTGTCAGTGGCCGCACCTAGACTCGACGGCAGACGGGATCCGTCTGGTCCGACCACACCAGGGACCACGCCGAGGGGAGAGGAGACGACACCGTGACGCCGCAGCCGCACCAGCAGCCCGCGCAGGCCGCCGCCCTCCTGCGCCACGCCGCCGTCTTCCTCCCCGCCGCCGTCCCCCGCGAGGCCCGCATCGTCTTCTGGGCCCCCGACGGGGACGTCCTCCCCGAGCTCCCGGCCGCCACCCCGGCCCCGCTGGCCGTCGTGCGCCCCCACGGCCAGGGGATCCGCACCCGTACCGTCCCCGCCCTCGCCCTCTCCGTCGCCGACGCCCTCCCGATCCTCGCCCGAGCCCCCCGCAGTCCCGCCGCGCACCCCGCCACCCGTGCCTGGGGGACCGCCGCCCTCCACGCGCTCGGGCTCGCCGCCCGCGGCCGGCTCCTCCCCGGGGTCACCCCCGACGGGGTCGACGCCTGGCGGGCCGGCCCGCTCGACGCCGAGGACGTGGGCCACCTCCGCGCGGTGGCCGCCGCCCTCCCGTACGAGGGGTACGCCACCCCCCTGACCGGCCGGCGCCCCCTCCAGCTGCCCGAACCGGAGGCGCTGGTCCGGGCGTTCCTCGATGCCGTCGCCGACAGCCTGCCCCGTACCCCGGCCGCGCCGCTGGCCGCCGGGCGGCCCTTCGCCGCGCAGGAGCCCCAGCGGGTGCCCGGGATACAGGACTGGGCGGCGCAGGTCGCGGCCGGCGCCGATGCCGGCGTGGGGATCTCGCTGCGGCTCGACCTGTCCTCGTTCCGCCTCTTCGACGGGCCGGAGGACGCGGAGGGCACGGGGGACGTGGAGGGCGCGGAGGGCGCGGGCGCCCGCCGCGCCGGCGCCGCCGTCGTCCAGGTGCACAGCCTCGCCGACCCCACCCTCGTCACCGACGCCGGACTGCTGTGGGCCGGGGCGGCCGCCGCCGGGTTCGGGCCGCGCGCCCGGATCGACGCCGTACTGGCGCTGCGCCGGGCCGCCCGGGTCTGGCCGCCGCTGCTGCGGCTGCTGGACCAGCCGGTCCCCGATGTCCTCGCCCTCTCCGACCCGGAGCTCGAAGACCTCCTCGGCAGGGCCGCGAGCCGGCTGGCGGCCGCCGGGGTCCTGGTCCACTGGCCGCGCGAGCTGGCTCGTTCGCTGTCCGCGACCGCGGTCGTACGGTCCACCGCGCCCGGCTCCGCCACCGACGGCACCGCCTTCTTCGACGCCGGCCACCTCTTCGCCTTCTCCTGGGAGCTCGCGCTGGGCGGCGACCGGCTCACCCCGGGGGAGATGGACGCGCTGGCGCAGGCGCACCGGCCCGTGGTGCGGCTGCGGGACCAGTGGGTGCGGGTCGATCCCGAACTGGTGCGCAAGGCGCGCAAGCGGGAGCTGGGCCTGCTGGACCCGGTGGACGCGCTGACCGCCGTACTGACGGGGACGGCCGAGGTGGACGGGGAGCCGGTGGAGGCGGTTCCGGTGGGCGCGCTGGCCGCGCTGCGGGAGCGGCTGACCGGCGAACTGGCCCCGCTGCCGCAGCCCGTCGGGCTGAAGGCCACCCTGCGCGACTACCAGGCCCGCGGCCTGGCGTGGCTGGACCTCATGACCTCGCTCGGTCTCGGCGGCTGCCTCGCCGACGACATGGGCCTGGGCAAGACGGTCACGCTGATCGCGCTGCACCTGCACCGGGACCGCCCCGAGCCCACGCTCGTCGTCTGCCCCGCGTCGCTGCTGGGCAACTGGCAGCGGGAGATCGAGAAGTTCGCGCCCGGGGTCGCCGTGCGCCGCTTCCACGGCGGCAGCCGCAGCCTCGACGGGCTGGCGGGCGGATTCGTCCTCACCACGTACGGGACGATGCGCGCGAGCGCCGCCCGGCTGGCCGAGCAGCCCTGGGGCATGGTCGTCGCCGATGAGGCGCAGCACGTGAAGAACCCGCATTCGGCGACCGCGAAGGCGCTGCGCACGATCCCGGCGCCGGCCCGGGTGGCGCTGACCGGCACCCCGGTGGAGAACAACCTCTCCGAGCTGTGGGCGCTGCTCGACTGGACCACGCCCGGGCTGCTGGGCCCCCTGACGGCGTTCCGGGCCCGGCACGCCCGCCCGGTGGAGCACCAGCAGGAGGAGGACGGGGGCAACGAGGCGGCGGTGGCCCGGCTGGCCGCGCTCGTACGGCCGTTCCTGCTGCGGCGCAAGAAGTCCGACCCGGGGATCGCCCCCGAGCTGCCGCCGAAGACGGAGACCGACCATCCGGTCTCCCTCACGCGCGAGCAGGCCTCCCTCTACCAGGCCGCGGTGGAGGAGGCGATGGCCGTGATCGAGGCGAGCGAGGGCATCGAGCGGCGCGGCATGATCATGAAGCTGCTGGCCTCGCTCAAGCAGATCTGCAACCACCCCGCGCAGTACCTGAAGGAGGAACAGCCCCGGATCCCGAACCGCTCGGGCAAGCTGGCCCTGCTGGACGAGCTGCTGGACACGATCCTCGCGGAGGACGGCGCGGTGCTGGTCTTCACCCAGTACGTGACGATGGCCCGGATCATCGAGCGGCACCTGGCGGCCCGGGGCATCTCCCACCAGCTCCTGCACGGCGGGACGCCGGTGGCGCGCCGCGAGGAGCTCGTGGACCGCTTCCAGTCCGGCGAAGTCCCGGTCTTCCTGCTCTCGTTGAAGGCGGCGGGCACCGGGCTGAACCTCACACGGGCCGGCCATGTGATCCACTTCGACCGCTGGTGGAACCCGGCGGTGGAGGAGCAGGCCACCGACCGCGCGTACCGGATCGGCCAGACGCAGCCCGTCCAGGTCCACCGGATCATCGCCGAGGGCACCGTGGAGGACCGGATCGCCGAGATGCTGGAAGCCAAGCGGGCCCTGGCCGATGCCGTGCTCGGCTCGGGGGAGTCGGCGCTCACGGAGCTGACCGACCGCGAGCTGGCCGACCTCGTCTCCCTGCGGAGGCCGGCATGATCACCGCGCGGGACGACCGCCGCCGCACCTTCGAGACCGTGCCCGCCGGGGCGGAGGCCGTCAGCTGGTGGGGCCGGGCCTGGGTGTCGGCGCTCGAAGAGGTGTCCGGCGACCCGGCCCGCCTGGCCCGGGGCCGTGCGTACGCGGACGAGGGCCATGTCGACGCGGTCACGGTCACCCCGGGCCGGATCGTGGCCTACGTACGGGGCAGCCGCGCCCGCCCGTACCGCACCGAACTGGCCCTGAGCCCCTTCCCGGACGCCGAGTGGAGCGAACTCCTGGAGGCGGTGGCCGCGGACCCCACGGCCCTCGCGAGCCTGCTGGAGCGGGAGGTTCCGCAGTCCCTGGCGGGGACGGTCCTGCCCGGTGGGGGTGAGCTCGTCGCGCGCTGCTCCTGCCCGGACACCGCTCGGCCGCCCTGCAAGCACGCTGCGGCCCTCTGCTACCGGGCGGCCCGCCTCCTCGACGAGGACCCGTTCGTCCTGCTGCTCCTGCGCGGCCGGGGCGAGCGGGAGCTCCTCGACGAGCTGACCCGCCGCAACGCGGCCCACGCCGCCCGCGAACAGCCCGACGCCGCACCGGACTTCCCCGGGGTCCCGGCCCGCGCGGCCCTGGCCCGCAACAGCCTGCCGCCGCTGCCGGCCCCGCTGCCCGCGCCCGTAGCGGTGGGGCTCCCTCCCGCGTACCCGGCGGACCCGTCGGCCCCCGACCCGCTGGCCCTGGACCAGCTCGCCACGGACGCCGCGGCCCGCGCCTTCGCCCTGCTCACCACCGCCGAGGACCCGATCGCCGGTCTCACGCTCTGGCAGGACGCCGTCCGCCTTGCCTCCGCACACCACACGGCCGGCCTCACCGGCGCGGCCCGCACCCTCTACCGGGACCTGGCCCGCGCCACCGGCCGCACCACCACCGACCTGGCCCGCGCCGCCGCGGCCTGGCGCCAGGGCGGCCGGCCCGCGCTCGCCGCCCTCGAAGAGCCCTGGGACCCCCCGGCCGGCCCCTTCGACCGGGCCCGCCCCGCCCTCCTCGCCGCCTCCCGGGGCGCTTTCCGCCCCGAGCGCAACCGCCTCACCGCACACACCCGCCAGCTCCGCCTGGGCCGCGACGGCCTCTGGTACGCGTACGAGTCCCGCCCGGACACCGAGGACTGGTGGCCCACGGGCACCCCCTCGCCGGACCCCCTCACCGCCCTGAGCCACTGACCTCCGCCGCCCACCGCGTCAACGTGGTGAAGTCGCGGTCGCGCAGACCGTGGCGCGCGTGGATGGTGAGGAGGAGGGCCGGGGCGGGGTGGTGCGCCGCGATCCAGGCGCGGTCCTGCGGGGTGATCATGTCGTCGACCCAGGCGAAGGGACGGCCCGCGGCCCAGTCGAGGAGCGGGCGGGTCTTCCAGAAGAGACCGTCGGGGTCGTCGGCGAAGAGTTCCGGCCATTCGATGACGGGAAGATCGCCGGGGAGTCCGATGTGCGGGGCGATCATCGTGTTGGCCTGGTGCATCCAGGCGGTGGCCCACGTGAGTTCGAACGGCAGGGCCTGCAGACGGGCCCCGTGCGCGGGGTGCAGGCGGACCCGCAGACCGCGCCGGGCGCTGCGGGATTCGGGGTCCCGGTGGGACATCCAGTCCGCCGGACGCATCCGGTGACTCGTGTACCCGCGGAGCCCGGCGAGGCGGGACCGGAAGGGATTGAGGGGGCCGTCCACGTCGAGGAGCAGCAGCGGGCGTTCGGTCATGAAGTAGGCATTACCCAGTACACGATGGAGTGAAATGCCTACCGGCTCTATAACCCGAACGGGTTTACCGCGTTGTTTCCGGTGCGGGTGCAGCGCCCGCGAACTCCTCCGGAAGGCAGGGAAACTGATGCGTCACAGTCGTCGGAATGGCTTGATCGCGGCGGTGGTTGCGGGAGGTGGACTGGCGGTCGCGGGTGTCAGCGGATTCGCCTACGCCGACGCGGACGCGGGCGGGAAGGCCGAGCGTTCGCCGGGGCTGCTGTCCGGGAACCTGGTGCAACTGCCGGTGCACACCCCGGTGAACGTGTGCGGCAACACCGTGAGCGTGGTCGGTGTGCTCAACTCGGCCGCGGGCAACCGCTGTGCCAACACGGGAGGCGGCGGCGACGCGCATCCAGGGTCGGCGCTCTCGCATCCGTCGAAACCCGGGACGGCGGCCGGTACGGGGTCCCACTCGGGCGGGGGAGCCCATGCCGATGGGCGAGGAAAGGATTCGCCGGGGCTGCTGTCCGGCAACGGGATCCAGCTTCCGGTCGATGTCCCGGTCAACATCAGCGGCAACTCGGTGAACGTCGTCGGGCTCGGCAACGGCTCCACCGGCAACACCTCCGGCAACACCGACGAGCCCAGCGGCGGCAAGCCGCCGCAGCCGCCGGTCGTCGAGCCCCCCGTCACCCGGCCCGCGCCGCCGCCTCAGCCGCAGCACGGCCCGGCGCTCGCCCACACGGGGACCGACGGAGTCGGCTATCTGCTCCCGGGTGGCGGGGCGCTGCTGCTGGGCGGGGTGCTGCTGTACCGCCGCTTCCGCCTCGGCTAGTGCCGCATCAGGCAACGCTCGCCCGGTCGCCGTCATCTGGCACGTGTGCGGCTGCGGTCAGCCGGTTCGTGATCTCTTCGGCGGTCAGCACGAGCGCGAATCCTTTGCGCAGGACGGCGGGCTCCGGTTCCTGCCGGGACTCGTCGTCAGTGGCCGTGGCGTCGGATCCGACGACGGCCCCGTAGCCGCGTTCACCCGCGCCGCAGTCCCCTCGCCCGTTCTCAGCCCGGACGCTCATGCTGCGGAGCGTCCGCAGAGGGGGGCGGCAGCGGGGGCGCGGGTGTGCGCCAGGCGTCCAGGATCGCGTCGATCCGGGGTGCCAGCCGGGCCCGGGCCGCGAACCGCGGGACGCCCGCCATCAGCAGGGCGTCGTACTCGGTGTCGATGTGCCGCACCGCCGCCCGGACCGCCACCGACACCGCCTGTTCGTCGAGGGCCCGGCCGGCCGCCGTACGGCCCACCCGGCCGCTGCCGCGCAGCGAGGCGTGGGTGGCTATCGCCACCGCCCGATCGGCCGGGCACCCCGGGAACAGCCGCACGATCTCGGCGGCGAAGGCCGCCGTGAACCGGGTGTCCTGGGCGGCGCGGCGCAGCCGGTCGCGCTCCCGGCGGCGGGCCCGCGCCTCGGCGTCCGCGAGGCAGGCGCGCTCGGCGCGGGCCAGGGCGGGGTCCTCGACCAGGAGCCCCAGGCGCTCGTAGCGGCGACGCCGTTTGTTGAAGCGGACGACGACGGCCGAGAGCGAACTCGCCTCGCGGGCCCGCCGGGTGAGGGCGGCATCCCCGCGCGGCAGGTAGACCAGGTGCCCGAGGTCGGCGCAGTCCAGGCAGCGGGGCACGCCGGCCTCGCGGACCAGATGCCGGAGCGGCCCCTGGCGGCACTCCGCGCAGTGGATCTGCTTCAGCGACTCGAACACCACGAGGCTCATGACGAGGTGATACCGCTGTCCGGTCTGCTTATCACCTTGCCGAAAATGGCGGTTGAGGTTTCGCCAACTTTCCTGGATGTCCGGATGTCCCTCTACCGTGGGCCGTTGGGGCTGCGGTAAGGCCGTGATGCCCATGGGGGAGGAGTGCGTACATGGGTGGATGGCAGCCGACGGCACGGCTCATACGGGCCGTGGAAGGCGGTGCGGAGGGCCTCGCGGGCCGAGAGGTCGTCATAGAGCCCGGTGGCTGCACCGGCTGGCACTTCCACCGCGTTCCGCTGATCGCGCTCGTCAAGTCCGGGACGCTGACGCGGATCCTGCACGACAACTCGGTCGTCGTGCACCGCCCCGGCACCAGCTTCGTCGAACCGCCCGGCGCCGAGCACCTCCACCTGGGCCGCAACCTGGGCACCGTACCGGTCGTGTTGTACGTGACCTGCACGCTCGCCGAGGACGAGGCCTTCTCCATACCCGCGGACGCCCCGCCCGGCGCCGAGGCGTGTGCCTGCCCGGGCCGCCTTCCGTGACCCGGCCCGCCGGGCCCCCTCCCGCTCAGACCAGGCGGCGTATCTCCCCGCGCACCCGGTAGAACCCGCCCGAGGCCGCGTGCAGCCCGTCGACCACGTACCGGGCACCCGGCTCCCGGATCCCGCGCGGGAACTGCACGTTCCACGAGGGCTCGAAGCCGCCCGACACCACCTGCACGCGCATCCGGCCGCCCTGCTGCACGCACTCCACCACCACGCCGCCGGCCGGGGCCGCCGCCACCGAGACGGTCGCGACCGCCGCAGCGGAGGCCGCCGGGGTGAACACCGGCAGCGCGGCGGCCGACTTCACATCCACGGCCGTCGGGACCGAGCCCCGCTGAGCGGCGAGGATCGCCGCCTCGCTCGCGTCCATGCAGATCAGCGACCCGTCCGTGGTGACCAGGTACAGCCGCTCGTCCAGATACTGCATGGACAGGGCCGAACCCCCGCCCGTGCCGAGCTTCCACAGCCGCTGCCCGTCCGCGTCGAAGCAGTACACCGAGGAGGCGTAGTCGGCGGCGAACACGTGCCGGCCGTCCGGCGAGGTCGCGCACGCGTACACGGCGGCATCGCACTGGTACGAGGCCTCCACGGCGCCCGTCGCCTTCGCCAGCCGCTGCACGGTGTGGCGCCCGGTGGCGGCATAGACCGTGTGGTCCTCCTGCCAGCCGAACAGCACCGAGCCGTTGGTCGGCGTGTGCCACAACTGCGTCCCGCCGTCGGCCGCGTACGCCGTCACGCCCTTGCTGTGCCCGTGGTAGACCGACCGCTCGTCCGCCCGGACCATCCACGCGTTTGAGCCAGGCGAGCGCCGCGACCACTGGAACTCGTCCTCGTGGTCGATGACCGTCAGCCCGCCGCTGCGGTCGGACACGCTCAGCACGCCCTCGTGGATGTCGAGCCAGAAGATGTCCACGTCCGCCGCGATGTCGTAGGCCCCGAACGGCACCTTCGACGACAGGTCGTACACCGTGCCGTCGTCACAGCCCGCGTATATCCAGAACTCGTCCGCCACCAGGCACTTCACACCGTCCGGCAGCGAGTACCGGGCCAGCACCTCGCCCTCGTGGCTCAGCGTGTAGACGTCCCCCGCCTGGTTCCCCACCCAGCAGCGGTCCTCGTCCACATGGATCCCGAACGCCGAGGAGCCCGTACGGAACCGCCACAGCACCGGGGCCACCGCACGCGCCGTCGACGGCGCCGACGTGACCTGCCGGCGCGACACCGCCCGGGCCGCGCGCACTCCCGCCACCGCCGGCGCGTACCCCTTGCGGACCTTCTCGCCGATCTTCTTGGCGGCCGCCGCCCGGGCCTTCTCGACGGTCGGGAACGAGGAGCTCTGCACCTGGCCGTCCGCGCCGATGCGTCCGTACCGCACCGAGACGGCCGCGCCGTCCACGGTCACCTCGTAGAACTTGTGCGCCCCGCCGCCGTCCTGCGACAGTTCCAGATACGTCGTCTCGCGAGCCATGACAGACCCCTCCCCAAGGCCGGGCCAACGGCTCTTTCCCGCCGGTGATCCCTCGTGAAAAACGCTACGGCCCACCACTGACAATGGGCCCGTGCAGCTGGAAGCGATCACATGGCAGCGGATGGCCGAGCGGCTCGCCGGTCACCTCGACGAACACGAGTCAGCGGCGGAACGGGGGACGTGGCAGCGGGTGGGCATCGACGGCGCGCCCGCCGCCGGCACCGGCGTACTCGCCGACCACCTCGCCGACGCCCTGCGCCTGCGCAGCCGCCCGGTCCTGGTGGTCCCGGCCGGGGGATTCCTGCGCCCGGCCTCCCTCCGCTTCGAGTTCGGCCGCGAGGACGTGGACTCCTACCTCGGTGGCTGGTACGACACCGCCGCCCTGTGGCGCGAGGTGTTCGGCCCGACCGACCCCGGAGGCACCGGCCGGGTGCTGCCCGACCTCTGGGACCCGGCGACCGACCGGGCGACCCGCAGCCCGTACACCGAACTCCCGCCGGGCGGCGTCGTGATCGTGCACGGCCCGCTGCTGCTGGGCCACTGGTTCCCCTTCGACCTCAGCGTGCACATCCGGCTCTCCCCGGGGGCGCTGGCCCGCCGCACCGAGGAGTCCGCCCGCTGGACCCTGCCCGCCTTCGCCCGGTACGAGGAGGAGACCGACCCCGCGGCCCGGGCCGACGCGGTGGTCCGGGCCGACGACCCCCGCCACCCCGCCTGGACCGGTCTCACCGGCCCCACCGGCTGACCTCCGCGCCCCCGTCCCGTCACGGACGTACGGGATCCGCAACAACGCCATCGCGGGCCCGTGACGAACGGGATCCGGCCATCGCCCCCGGCCGCAGCCGCGCACTACGTTGACGCCACGCTTCGACGGCGGCCACCCGGTGGCGCCTTGGCAGAGGGAGACGGCAATGGGCGGACGCGGTACGGCGGTTCAGGGTCCGAGACGGCTGCGACGGCACGCGGCCGCCGCGCTGGCGCTCTGCGGAGCCCTGGCCCTCACGGCCTGCAACGGCGACGGCAACGGCGGTGACGCGGGCGCCGCCGGTACGAGCCCCGGCGCGAGCCCGGCGAGCCCGTCGGCCGCGGCCCCCTCCTCCGCCACGCCCGCGGGAGCGGCGCCGACCGCGTCCGCCGCCGCGCCCTCGAAGAAGCCGGCCCCCACCGCCACCACCCCGGCGAAGCCGAAGCCGCCCGCACCCGGACCCGCCTGCGCCTCCAAGGACGCGGTCTCGCCGAACGAGATCGCCGTCTACCGCTACACCCCCGAGGGCGGCGCATACAGCCTGATCGTCAAGCACGGCCACTGGGGCTGCCCCGTCACGGGCGGCACCACCCCCTTCGAGACCGTGGGCGAGGAGACCTACATCCCGATCGCCGAGGACGCCAAGATCGGCGCCCACGCCCCGATCCTCTCCGGCTCCATGAACAAGCCGATCACCACGCACGAGCTCACCTCGTGGCTGGAGACCCACCCGAACAAGGGCCTGGTGTTCCACTACAGCGTGAACAAGGCGGGCGTGATCGACACCCTCGGCCAGGAGGAGTACACCTCGTAGCGATCCGTACGCGGCGCCCGCGACCCAGGGCCCGGGCACCCGCGACTCACGGGCGCCCGCGACCCACGGGCGCCCGCGACCCACGGGCGCCCCCTACGGGCGCCCGCCCAGCCGGGTCACCGCCCGGGCGGCCGCGCGGCACCCGGCGCGGGCCGCGTCCGCCGGGGCCGCGCCCGCGAGCCGCGCCGCCAGGAACCCGCCGGTGAACGCGTCCCCGGCGCCCGTCGAATCCACCGCCTCCGCCGACTCCGCGGACACCTCGGCGGTCACCCGGCCCCCCTCCGCCACCAGCGCCCCGGCCGCACCCCGGGTGACCACCACCAGCGGCACCCGCCGGCTCAGTTCCGCCGCCGCCCGGGCCGCCCCGTCCGCCCCGGCCGGCTCCGGCAGCCCGGCCAGCAGCCGCGCCTCGTCCTCGTTGGGCAGCAGTACGCCGATCCCCGCCACGGCATCGAGGAAGCGCTCCGGACCCAGCCCGGCCAGGAACCCCGCCGAGGCGGGGTCCACGCTCACCGGCACGCCCCGGGCCCGGGCCGCCCGCAGGGCGACCAGGGCCAGCTCGCGGCTGCTGTCGGCGAAGAAGAGGTAGCCGGACAGGTGCAGATGGGCGGCCCCGTCCAGCAGGGCCGGAACCCAGTCCTCCGGAGTGAGCCGCAGCGAGGCGCCGCTGTCGGTGAGGAAGGTGCGCTCCGCGTCCTTGTCGACCAGGGCCAGGACCGTCCCGGTCGGCTCGGCCGGATCGATCACCAGCCGCGGCCGTACCCCCGAATCCCGCAGGCACTGCTCGTGCCACCGGGCCGCTTCGGTGCCGACCCGCGCCAGGAGGCGCACCTCCGCCACCCCCGAGTGGGCGGCCCAGCAGGCGGCGTTGGCCCCGGCGCCGCCGGGCAGCGTCCGGATCCGCGCGGCGGTGTCCGTGGCCGGAGCCAGCGGCTCCGGATGTATCGCCACGACGTCCGTCACCACGTCCCCGACGACCAGCAGCGCCCCGGGTGCGGCGGCGGACTCCGCCGCGCTCCTCCCGGCGGATGCGGGCCCCGTCACTGACGCGCCGCCCAGGCCCCCGCGATCCTGGCCCCGAGCGCCACGTTGCCCCGTACCGCCGCCAGATTGGCCTCCAGCGAGGCCCCGCCCGTCGCCCGTACCAGGAACCCCAGCAGGAACGGGGTCACCGCCTGCCCCGTGATCCCGCGCGCGTGGCACTCCTCCAGGGCCTCGGCCAGGACCCGGTCGTGCAGATCCGGATCCAACTGCTGCGCCTGCGCCACCGGATTGGCCACGAGCAGCGCCGATTCGGGGCCGCCGAGCGCGTCCTGAGCGGCCATGACCGCCGCCACCTCCGCCGGGTGGTGGACGGTCCAGTCGACCGGTTCGCCGGAACTGGCCAGGTAGAACCCGGGGAAACGTTCCGTCCCGTACCCGATCACCCCCACCCCGAGCGTCTCCAGCCGCTGGAGCGTGGCCGGCACGTCCAGGATCGACTTCACCCCCGCGCACACCACCGTGATCCGGGTCCGCGCCAGCAGCGCCAGGTCCGCCGACTCGTCCTGCGTCTGCGCGTACTCGCGGTGCACGCCGCCCAGCCCGCCCGTGGCGAACACCCGCAGCCCGGCCCGCGCGGCCAGGAACGCCGTCGCGGACACCGTCGTCGCACCGGTCGCGCCCGTGGCGAGCGCGGGCGCCAGATCCCGGTGGCCGAGCTTGCGCACCCCCTCGCCGCCGGCGATCCGCTCCAGCCGCGCCTTGTCCAGGCCGGCGTACGCCACACCGTCGACGACGGCGATCGTGGCCGGAACCGCTCCCTCGGCGCGCACCAGCGCCTCAAGTTCCGTACCCACGGCGAGATTGCGGGGGCGGGGCAGGCCGTGCGCGATGATCGTCGACTCCAGGGCCACGACGGGACGGCGCCGGTCGAGCGCCTCGCGGACCTCTTCGGACAGGACGGGGATCTCGGGTGATGTGTGCATGTCCCATCCATGGCACGGGATTCCGGACCTCAAACGCCTGCCCGTACGGCGAACCGACAGGGCGCGGCACCGTGACCGGCTGGACAGGTTGACCTGTCCGGCGGGCGGAGCATGGACGTTGTGGCCACCGCGCCGCGCCGGACGGGCGGATTAGGGTGACTCGGCATGAGCACCAGTGAGCACGGTCCCGCCTCGTTCGCCGTATCCGTACCGGACGCCGAACTGGAGGTCGAGGACCTCGATCCCGGCCAGATCCTCTCCGGGGAGCCCGTCGTGACGGGCAAGGTGCTGTGGGAGTCCCCCGACGGCACGCAGGTGCGCGGCATCTGGCAGATCACCCCGGGCGTGGTCACCGACACCGAGGCCGACGAGCTGTTCGTCGTGGTCAGCGGCCGCGCCACCATCGAGGTCGAGGGCGGCGAGACCCTGGAGGTGGGCCCCGGCTCCGCCTGCGTGCTCCGGGAGGGCGACAAGACCACCTGGACCGTCCACGAGACGCTGCGCAAGGCCTACCACATCAGTTACTAGCGGCAGGGGCGGCAGGGGCGGCGGGGTGGCGGCGCGCGGTGAACAGGGCCAGCGCCGCCATCGGCAGCAGCAGGGCCGCGCCGATCGCGTTCAGCCAGCCGTAGCCGGCGTGGGACATGACCAGGCCGGCGGCCGCGCCGCCCACGCCCGCGCAGGTGTTCATCGTGAGGTCGCTCAGGCCCTGTACGGCGGCCCGCGCGGCCTGCGGGACCGAGTCGGTGAGCAGGGCCGAGCCGGAGACCATGCCGGCGGACCAGCCGAGGCCCAGCAGGAACAGGCCGATCGCGCTCTGCGCGTGGCTCGGCCCGGCGGTGCCCGCGAGCAGGGCGGCCACCGACAGCAGGCCGGCCGCCAGGCCGATCACGGCCAGCCGGCCGACCCGGTCCGCGAGCCAGCCCATGACCGGCGAGAAGGCGAACATGCCGGCGATGTGACCACTGATCACCAGGCCGACGAGCTCCAGCGTGGCCCCGTGGTGTCCCAGGTCGACCGGGGTCATCACCATGATCGAGACCATGGCGGTGTGTGACACCGCGACGGTGACCAGGGCCAGCCGCGCCCGCGGGGAGGCCTTGACGGCCGCGAACCCGGCGCGCAGCGAGCGGCCGCCCTTGGCCTGCTCCGCGGGCGAGGCCAGCGCCCGGGCCGTCAGCAGCGGGTCCGGCCGCAGGAACAGGGCGAGCATCGTGCCGGTGAGGACGAAGACGGCGCCGGCCCAGACGAAGGGGCCCGCCGTCTCGGGTATGGAGGTGCCGGCGAAGCTGCGGCCGGCCGGGGCGGAGAGGTTGGGGCCGAGCACCGCGCCCAGGGTCGACGCCCAGACCACGAGGGAGACCGCCCGGGCCCGGCGGTCCGGGGCCGCGAGGTCGGCGGCCGCGAAGCGGGCCTGGAGATTGGCGGAGGAGGCGGCTCCGAAAGCGGCCATGCCGAGCATCAGCAGCGGGAAGTTCTTGATCGCGGCGGCGAGGACCACCAGACCCGCGCCGACGGCGCCGATCCCGTACCCGAGGACCAGACCCGGCCGGCGGCCGCGCGCGGTCATCAGGGCGGCGAGCGGGAGCGAGACCGCCGCCGTGCCGATCACGGCGGCGGTGGAGGCGAAGCCGGACAGCGCTTCGGTGCCGCTGACCTGCGTCGCGAGGACCGGGGCCAGGGCGATGCTGATCGGCACGCCGACGCCGCCCAGCATCTGGCTCGCGATCAGCACCCCGGAGACGCGGCGCTGGAGCCGGGGCAGGTCGGCCGGGCCCACGGGCGGGGCCGGGCGGTCGGTGCCGGGTATCGCGGTCATGCCGTACACCCCCGTCGCGGCGGCGCAGGGCGGAGTACGGGCGCGGTGCGGCCGGAGGCAGTGGCGGTGGCAGTAGTCACCGCGGCAGTTTCCCACCCCTTACGGCCGGACGGAACGGGGGACACACCCCTCAGAACAGGGGCTGGGGCAGGACGCCCTCCAGGGCCAGCAGGGTGCGCTTGGTCTCCACCCCGCCGCCGAAGCCGCCGATTCCGCCGTCGTTCTCCACCACCCGGTGGCACGCCACCACCAGCGGCAGCGGGTTCGACCCCATGGCGTTGCCCACGGCCTGGGCCGCGCCCGGCTGGCCGACCCGGGCCGCGAGCTCCCCGTACCCGACGACCGCCCCGTACGGCACCGAGCGGTCCAGCTCCTGGAGCACCTGCCGGTTGAAGCCGGAGCTGAGCCGCCAGTCCAGCGGCAGCTCGAAGCGCTTGAGCGTGCCCCCGAAGTACGCCTTCAGCTGGCGTATCGGCTCGGCCAGCAGCACCTCCTGGCCCGGCGGCGGGCGCCAGGCGTCGGCGCCGAGCCGGGAGACGAGCGAGCCGATCATCTTGTCGACCCGGTCCGGCCCGGCGTGGAACTCGACCCGGACCAGACCCTCCGGGGTCGCGGCCAGGAGCAGGGAGCCGATGTCGCTGGGGACGACGGTCCATTCGAGGTGCGGCCCGCGGGGCCGCTCGGTGCTGTCCACTCCTCCACCGTACGGGGAGGGTCCGACAGTCCTGGGTCCGACAGTCCTAGTAAGAGAGGGACCCGAGCACCGCCTGGTGGACGACGTCCGGGGCGTTGGTGATGATCCCGTCCACGCCCATCCCCTGCACCTTCCGGGCCGTCGCCGCGTCGTCGACGATCCAGGTGTCCACCTCCATCGCCTTGCCGTGGGCGCCCAGCAGACCGTGCACCGCCGCCACCCAGTCGGCCGAGATGGTGGTGTGCCACGGGTTGATCCGGTCCGTGAACTGGGCGTACTTCGGCAGGTCGGCGACGGTCGGGGTGCCCAGGAACGCCGTCACGAGGTCCGGGCGCATTCCGTGCACGAGGCGTACGGAGTCGGCGCTGAAGCTCTGTACGACCAGGCGGCGCTGCACGTGGTCCGTGTCGAGCCAGCCGGTTTCGTCCAGCACCTGGAGGGTCTGCTTCTCGATGCCGGGGTAGAGCTCGGGCTTCTTGATCTCCAGCAGCAGCCGCTGCTGGTTGCGCTGCACCCGGTCGAGGTACTCCCGCAGGGTCGGGACGCGCTCGCCCGCGAACTCGTCGCCGAACCAGCTGCCCGCGTCGAGCGTGGCGATCTCCGCCGCCGTGAAGTCCTTGACCCGCCAGGGCCCCCGGTCCGGGAACGCCTCCTCGACGTCGGTGGTCCGGGCCAGGGTGTCGTCGTGGACCACGACCAGCTCGCCGTCCTTGGTGCGCTGGACGTCGTTCTCGACCCAGGCGAAGCCCAGCCGCATCGCGAGGTCGATCGCCGCGAGCGTGTTCTCGGGGGCGTACGCCGAAGCTCCCCGGTGGGCGTACACCACGGGGCCCAGCAGCCCCGGGGCACCGGCGGATCCCGCGGGGCCGGCGGGGCCGGCGGGGCCGCGCGGGCCCGTGGAGCCGAAGGGGGAGGAGGGGGCGGAGGGGCCGGTGGCGGCGGACGAGGCCGTTCCGCCCAGCAGGGTCAGGGTGAAGCCCAGGAATGCGGCGGCGGCCGCGGCGGCGGGTCGGACGTACATGTGCGTTCTCCTCGGTTCGGGAGCCCTGTTCCTGCGTCAGACGCGTGCGGACTGGCAGACGTTGCGGCGTTGCACTACACGGGGGACCTCTACGGCGATCATGCGGTTGAAGATCACCGGGCCGCCACCGAACTACGACAAACGGACCAGAAAGGAGGACTTCCGCCCCGTCCGCCGGACGCGCCCGGCCGGACCTGCCACAGCGCCGCGGACCCGCGCGGCTGCGTGAGTGTCAGTGGGGGGTCGTACGGTGGACTCATGCGGCCCGTATCGAAGATCGAACGCACGGTGGCGCCTTTCGAGGTCGTCAGCCCCTACCAGCCCAGCGGCGACCAGCCGGCGGCCATCGCCGAGCTGGAGAAGCGCATCCGTGCAGGTGAGAAGGATGTCGTCCTGCTGGGTGCGACCGGCACCGGCAAGTCGGCGACCACCGCCTGGATGATCGAGAAGCTCCAGCGCCCGACCCTGGTGATGGCGCCGAACAAGACGCTCGCCGCCCAGCTGGCGAACGAGTTCCGCGAGCTCCTGCCGAACAACGCCGTCGAGTACTTCGTCTCGTACTACGACTACTACCAGCCCGAGGCGTACGTACCGCAGTCGGACACCTACATCGAGAAGGACTCCTCGATCAACGAGGAGGTGGAGCGGCTGCGCCACTCCGCGACCAACTCGCTCCTCACCCGGCGCGATGTGATCGTCGTCGCCTCCGTGTCCTGCATCTACGGCCTCGGCACCCCGCAGGAGTACGTCGACCGGATGGTCCCCCTCAAGGTCGGCGAGGAGATGGACCGGGACCAGCTGCTGCGCCGCTTCGTCGACATCCAGTACACGCGCAACGACGTGGCCTTCACCCGCGGCACCTTCCGCGTGCGCGGCGACACCATCGAGATCTTCCCGGTCTACGAGGAACTGGCCGTCCGCATCGAGATGTTCGGCGACGAGATCGAGGCCCTCTCCACCCTGCACCCGTTGACCGGCGAGGTCATCAGCGAGGACCGGGAGCTGTACGTCTTCCCCGCCAGCCACTACGTCGCGGGCCCCGAGCGCATGGAGAAGGCGGTCCGCGGCATCGAGGCGGAGCTGACCGAGCGCCTCGCCGAGCTGGAGAAGCAGGGCAAGATGCTGGAGGCCCAGCGGCTGCGCATGCGCACCACGTACGACCTGGAGATGATGCGCCAGATCGGGTCCTGCTCCGGCATCGAGAACTACTCGCTGCACATGGACGACCGCGAGCGCGGCTCCGCGCCCAACACCCTCATCGACTACTTCCCCGAGGACTTCCTCCTCGTCATCGACGAGTCGCACGTCACCGTGCCGCAGATCGGCGCGATGTACGAGGGCGACGCCTCGCGCAAGCGGACCCTGGTCGACCACGGCTTCCGGCTGCCCTCCGCGCTCGACAACCGGCCGCTGAAGTGGGAGGAGTTCCAGGAGCGGATCGGCCAGACGGTCTACCTGTCGGCGACCCCCGGCAAGTACGAGCTCTCCCGCGGCGACGGCTTCGTCGAGCAGATCATCCGCCCCACCGGCCTCATCGACCCCGAGGTCGTGGTCAAGCCCACCGAGGGGCAGATCGACGACCTGGTCCACGAGATCCGGCAGCGGGTGGAGAAGGACGAGCGCGTCCTGGTCACCACCCTCACCAAGAAGATGGCCGAGGACCTCACGGACTACTTCCTGGAGCTCGGCATCCAGGTGCGCTACCTGCACAGCGACGTCGACACCCTGCGCCGCATCGAGCTGCTGCGCGAGCTGCGCGCCGGCGAGTACGACGTCCTGGTCGGCATCAACCTGCTGCGCGAGGGCCTCGACCTGCCCGAGGTCTCGCTGGTGGCGATCCTCGACGCCGACAAGGAGGGCTTCCTGCGCTCCGGGACCTCCCTGATCCAGACCATCGGCCGCGCGGCGCGCAACGTCTCCGGCCAGGTCCACATGTACGCGGACAAGATGACCCCGGCGATGGAGAAGGCCATCGAGGAGACCAACCGGCGCCGGGAGAAGCAGATCGCGTACAACACGGCGAACGGGATCGACCCGCAGCCGCTGCGCAAGAAGATCAACGACATCGTCGCCACCATCGCCCGCGAGGAGCTGGACACCGAACAGCTGCTCGGCACCGGGTACCGCCAGGGGAAGGACGGCAAGGGCGCCAAGGCTCCCGTGCCCGCGCTCGGCGTGGTCAAGGCGGGCCAGGTCACGGTGGGCGGCAAGGCGGTCAAGGGCGCCAAGGCGGCGAAGGCGGCCAAGGACGCCGCCGTGCTGACGGACCGTCCGGCCGAGGAACTGGCGGCGCTCATCGAGCAGATGACCGAGCGGATGCGCGGAGCGGCCGCCGAGCTCCAGTTCGAGGTCGCGGCCCGGATCCGCGACGAGGTGGGCGAGCTGAAGAAGGAGCTGCGACAGATGAGGGAAGCGGGCCTCGCCTGACCCGGAGCCGGTCAGTAGGGTTGGCGTCAGCCACAGGTACACATGCGCACCCACATCGGGGGCGGGCTAGGGAGAGGGGACAGCGCGTGACGGTCAACATGACCAAGGGTCAGGCCATCAGTCTGCAGAAGCAGGACGGGGGCACGCTGACCGCGGTCCGGATGGGCCTCGGCTGGCAGGCCGCCAAGCGCCGCGGGCTGTTCGGTTCGCGGACCCGGGAGATCGACCTGGACGCGTCGGCGGTGCTCTTCGCCGACAAGCAGCCGGTGGACGTGGTGTTCTTCCGCCACCTGCAGAGCGACGACGGCTCGGTGCGGCACACCGGTGACAACCTCGTCGGCGGCGCAGGCCAGGGCGGGGACGACGAGTCGATCCTCGTCGACCTCCAGCGCGTGCCGGTGCACATCGACCAGATCGTCTTCACGGTGAACTCGTTCACCGGCCAGACGTTCCAGGAAGTGCAGAACGCGTTCTGCCGCATCGTCGACGAGACCAACGGCCAGGAGCTGGCCCGCTACACGCTGGACGGCGGCGGCCAGTACACCGCGCAGATCATGGCGAAGGTGTCGCGCGTCGGCAGCGGCTGGCAGATGACGGCCCTCGGCAACCCGGCCAACGGCCGGACCTTCCAGGACCTGATGCCGTCGATCCTGCCGCACCTGTAAGCGGCACCGGAACAGAGCAGAGCAGAACAGAACAGCGCGGACGAGCATGGCACGGGGGAGGGCTGCAGGATGACGGCCGAACTGGTCCGGGGGCAGAACCACCCCCTGTCCCGGGCGCGGGTGGAGATCAGGGTCTCGGCGGGCACGCCCGTACTGGCCCTGGCCTCGGCCTGCGATGACGCCGGCCGGCTGGCCGGCCCCGAGTCGGTGGCCCACCCCGGCGCCCGGAGCCTGCCCGGACTTCAGGTGCCGGGGGCGGTGGCGGGCGAGCACCGCTTCGCCGTTGACCTCGACGCCCTCGCACCCGCCGTGCACCGGCTCGGGGTGGTCCTCGTCCTGCCGCCCGGCGGCCCGGCGCGCTTCGGCGCGGCCCCCGCGTCGTACGTGGCCGTGGCCGACCCGGAGGGCGCCGAGCTCGCCGGGTACACGCTGACGGGGCTGGACGCCGAGACCGCCGTCGTGGCCCTGGAGCTCTACCGGCGCCAGGGCGCGTGGAAGGTCCGCGCGGTGGGCCAGGGGTACGCCGACGGGCTCGGCGCGCTGCTGGCCGACGCCGGGCTGGGCGCACCGGCCGCCACCGCCCTGGCCGCCGCCGTCGTGGGGGCGGCCGCGCGGGACGAGGCCGCGCTCGCCACCGCGCCCGTGCCCACCGGCGCCGTCCCCGGGGTCCCGCTCGGCCTTCCGGAACCGCAGGACGGGCCCGCCCCGGCGGCTCCCGGGCAGCCGGAGCCGGTCCCGGTCCCTCTCTCCGGAGCCCCGTACACCGGTACGCCGGGTCCCGCGGCCGGGGAGGGCGGCGACGGGCCGCCGACCCTGAGCGCGCCCACCCTGAGCTACGTGCACCCGCGCCGGCGCCCCGGTACCACCGAGCCGCCCGAACCGGCGCCGCGGCCCGCCGAGCCCGCGCAGCCCGGCCGGCCCCCCGCCCCGGTCGCGGGCGACGCGAGCGGCTGGTCCCTGGAGGAGCGGCTCTACAACCAGGTCTGGGGCATGTTCGAGGACCTGGCCCGGTCCGTGGCCGCCTACCGCAGCGCCTGCGACTTCGCCGAGTCCCGGATGGACCGCGAGCTCGACGAGGCGCTGTCCGACCCCCGCCACCGCCTCGCGGGCTCCGGCAACGCCGCCCGCGACGCGGCCCGCGCCCGCCACGACGAGCTCGTCGCCCAGGCCAAGGCCGTGCTCGACCGGGACCTCGCCCAGCTGATCGCCGAGTCCGAGGTGGTCGAGCCCGCGCTGCCGGCCTCGTACGCCCGCTGGGCCAACCCCGTCTGGCACGGGCACGGGGTTCCCGAGGAGGCGCCGATGGCCCTGCGCCTCGGCGACCTGCACCTGCCCGAGCGGCCCGACCTGCGCATCCCCATGCTGGTGCGGGCCCCGCTGGAGCGCGGGCTGTGGATCGACAACGGCCGCACCGGCTCCGAGGCCGCGATGACCATGGACACCGACCGGCTGCGCCGGGCCGCCATGGACATGGCCGTCGCCCACGCGGTCCGGCTGCTCGCCGTCCACCCCGGGGACCGGTTCTCCGTGCACGTCATCGACGCGGCCGGGGCGGGGGCCGCCTCCCTGGCGCCGCTCGTCGCGGCCGGGGTGCTGGCCGGGCCGCCCGCCGCCGGGGCCTCCGGGGTCACCCGGACCCTGGAGGCGCTGACCCGCCGGGTGGACCTCGTACAGATGGCCGTGCGGGCCGGGGCCCCCGAGGACCTGCCGCCGGATGTGGACCTCGCCGACCAGCTGCTGATCGTGCACGACTTCCCGCACGGGTTCGACGACCGGGCGGTCACCCGGTTGCGCTACCTGGCCGACGAGGGGCCGGCGGTCGGCGTCCACCTGCTGATGGTGGCGGACCGTGACGAGGCCTCGGCGTACGGGCCGCTGCTGGATCCGCTGTGGCGCTCGCTGATGCGGCTGTCGCCGGTGCCGGACGACCACCTCGCCGATCCGTGGGTCGGCCACGCCTGGACCTTCGAGCCGGACCTGCCGCCGCCGGGCAGCCGGGTCCTGGAACAGACCCTGGAGCGGATCGCCGCCACCCGGCGTGATGCCCGCCCATGACCTTCCCTTGGTCTTCTCTTTACCTTTCCCGGCTCTGACGGGTACCCTGGGCACGCGGAGGGGAGTATTCCTGCTTTCCTGCTACGGCGTACCCGTCAATACGGACGACTTCGGTTGCGTGAAACGCAGTCGGTCCCGGGGCGCCGGCCCACGGCCTCCAGGCCGCCCGGGTGGAAGAGACCTCCGGCAGCGATGACGCTGACATGTGTGCTGAGCCATCTGCCGGAGGCGAATTAGCAGTGGATGTTTCGTGGACCCTCTGGGTGCTGACCATTCTCGGTCTGTGCATCCTGATCGGCGCCGATTTCTTCATCGGCCGCAAACCGCACGACGTATCGATCAAGGAAGCGGGCACCTGGACGGTCGTCTGGATCGTGCTCGCCGGACTCTTCGGCCTCGGCCTGTGGTTCTTCGGCAACGGCCAGGCCTCGCAGGAGTTCTTCGCCGGCTTCATCACCGAGAAGTCCCTGAGCGTCGACAACCTCTTCGTCTTCGTCCTGATCATGGCGAAGTTCGCGGTGCCCTCCCACCTCCAGCAGCGCGTCCTGCTGGTGGGCGTGCTGATCGCCCTGGTACTGCGTGCGATCTTCATCGCCGCCGGCGCGGCGATCATCGCCAGCTTCTCGTGGGTCTTCTACATCTTCGGCGCCTTCCTGATCTACACCGCCTGGAAGCTGATCCAGGAGGCCCGCAAGGACGAGGACGAGGAGGAGTTCGAGGAGAACCGCCTCCTCAAGTCCGTCGAGAAGAAGTTCGGCGTCGCCGACAAGTACCACGGCACCAAGCTGTTCATCGAGAACAACGGCAAGCGCGTCCTGACCCCGCTGATGGTCGTCATGCTCGCCATCGGCACCACCGACGTGCTGTTCGCCCTGGACTCGATCCCCGCGATCTTCGGTCTCACCCAGGACCCGTACATCGTGTTCACGGCCAATGCCTTCGCCCTGATGGGCCTGCGCCAGCTGTACTTCCTCATCGGCGGCCTGCTCAAGAAGCTGGTCCACCTCAGCTACGGCCTGTCGATCATCCTCGGCTTCATCGGAATCAAGCTGGTGCTGCACGCCCTGCACGAGTCCGGGCTGAACGTCCCGGTCGTCTCGATCCCCGTCTCCCTCGGCGTCATCTGCGGTGTCCTCGTGATCACCACGATCACCAGCCTGATCGCCTCGAAGAAGCAGGCGGCCGCCGAGGCCGCCGCCCGCCCGGAGAGCATCGACGCGTAGGGACCGCGGGGACCGTGGGCCCCGAGGGGCTACGCGGGGGCGGCCGCTTCGGCCGCCCCCGTTCCCTTGCCCGCGCCCGCCCGCGCCCGCACGACCGCCGGGTTCGTCTCCGGCAGCAGGGCGAAGCAGACCAGGCTGAGCAGGGCGATCCCGCTCAGGTACACGGCCACGCCCCAGGGCGGACCGGAGCCGCCCGCCAGCGCCGTCGCCACGATCGGGGTGAGCGCCCCGCCCAGCACCCCGCCCAGGTTGTAGCCCACGGCCGCGCCCGTGCAGCGGATCCGCGGGGCGTACAGCTCCGGTACGTACGCGCCCACCACGGCGAACATCGTCACCATGCCCAGCAGCCCGCCGAGACAGCCCAGCGTCATCAGCAGCGGGTCCGCCGTCCGCAGCAGCGCGACGAACGGGAACATCCACACCAGGCACATCGCGCTGCCGATCAGGCAGAGCGGCCGCCGGCCGTACCGGTCGCCGAGGACCGCCACCAGCGGGGTCAGCAGGGCCTTCAGCGCGACGGCCGCCATGATGCAGGCGAGCATCACCGTGCGGTCGACCCTCAGGTGCTCCGTGGCGTACGCGAGGGACCAGGTGGTGACCGCGTAGAAGACCGCGTACCCCACGGACAGGGCCCCGCCGGTCAGCAGGACCAGCCGCCAGTGCCCGCGTACGACCTCGGACAGCGGGGCGTCGGAGCGCCGGCCCGTCTCCGCGAGGGCGCGGAACTGCGGGGTCTCCTCCACCGAGCGGCGCAGCCACAGCCCGGCGAGGGCCAGTACGCCCGCCGCCCAGAACGGCACGCGCCAGCCCCAGGACGTGAACTGCGCGTCGGTCAGCGTCGCGGACAGGGTGAGGATCATGCCGTTGGCCAGCAGGAAGCCCACCGGTGGGCCGACCTGCGGGAAACTCGCCCACAGCCCGCGCCGCTGCTCGGGGGCGTGCTCGGCGGTCAGCAGGACCGCGCCGCCCCATTCGCCGCCGAGGCCGAGGCCCTGGAGGAAGCGCAGCACGAGCAGGAGCAGGGGCGCCGCCACGCCGATCGTCGCGTACGTGGGCACGCAGCCGACGGCGACCGTGGCGAGGCCGGTGAGCAGCAGGGAGGCGAGCAGCACCGGTCGCCGGCCGTACCGGTCGCCGATGTGCCCGAAGAGCACCGAGCCCAGGGGGCGGGCGAGGAAGCCGACGCCGAAGGTGCCGAAGGCGGCGAGGGTCCCGGCGAGCGGGGAGAAGGACGGGAAGAACAGCGGGCCGAGCACGAGGGCGGCGGCCGTGCCGTAGACGAAGAAGTCGTAGAACTCGATGGCGGTCCCGGCGAGCGAGGCCGTCGCCAGCCGCACCATCGAGGGCGGGCGGTGGACCGCGCGGCGGGGGAGGGCGGGGGAGGGGTCTTGTTGCATGGTGCAGCAACTACCCCGCCCCACACCCCCAGGACGTGCGTTCGGTCATCTTCGACCGGAAGGAGTGCTTCCTGTCGCGGTGTTGACCGGGACCGCTCTGACCGGGACCGCTCCGCGGGCCGCGGACCGGACGCCTGCTACCAGCCGCGCTCGCGCCACTCGGCCAGGTGCGGCCGCTCGGCGCCGAGCGTGGTGTCGTTGCCGTGCCCCGGGTAGACCCAGGTCTCGTCCGACAGCTGCTCGAAGAGCTTGTGCTGGACGTCGTCGATCAGCTGCTCGAAGGCCTTCGGGTCGCCCCACGTGTTGCCGACGCCGCCGGGGAAGAGGCAGTCGCCGGTGAACACGTGCGCGTGCCCGTGCGGGTCGTCGTAGATCAGGGCGATCGAGCCGGGGGTGTGGCCGACCAGGTGGCGGGCGGTCAGCGTGACCCGCCCGACCGTGACCGTGTCCCCGTCCGCCACCGGCACGTCGGTCGCCACCGGGATGCCCTCGGCGTCGTGGACGCCCGCGTACGTGCGCGCGCCGGTCGCCTCGACGACCTCCGCGAGCGCGCCCCAGTGGTCCCCGTGCCGGTGGGTGGTGACGACGGAGGTGATGCCGTCGTCGCCGATCAGGTTCAGCAGGGTTTCCGGTTCGGCCGCCGCGTCGATCAGCAGCTGCTCGTCGGTCGCCCGGCAGCGCAGCAGGTACGCGTTGTTGTTCATGGGGCCCACCGCGACCTTGGAAATCATCAGGTCCGGGAGTTCGTGCACGTCGGCCGGACCGCCGACCTTGACTGCTCCGCTGTACGTCATGTCCTGATCCTAGAGCGGGGGGAGGGCCGGGAGGGGGCCGCCGACGACAGTGAGGTGCGCGCCCCTGTCCCCGCGGCCGGCGAGCCAGCCGAGGAGCTCGGCTCCGGTGCCGAGCACGGTGACCGGGCCGCCCTCGGCGCCGCCCGTGTGCCAGGTGGGGCCGCCGTCCTCTTCGAGCCGGAGCGTCACCGGGGGCACCTCCGGGCGTCCGGACCAGCGGTCCGCGAGGAAGGCGATCTCGCGGGCGGTGAACTCCTCCGGGAGGTCGGAGAGCTCGTAGCCGATGTTCAGGTCGACGTGGTGCAGCTCCACCTCGACGAGGCGGCGGAACGGCACGTTCGAAGCCAGGTCGGTGACCCCGTTGCGCAGCTCGACGGTGCGCGACCAGTCCTGGTCCCGCTCGGTCTGCGCCAGGAAGCCGGCATGGGTCGCGCGCACGTCGGCGAGCTGGACCTCCAGCGGGCGCGGGGCGTCGCGCTCGATGTCGCGGTCGCGGGCCTCGGCGCTCTCGTACATCGGGCGGCCGGCGAAGACGTTGACGAGGGCGTCCGCGTTGCGCGCCAGGTGAGCCAGCACGTGGCCGCGGGTCCAGCCCGGCAGATGTGACTCTTCGGCCAGGGCCGCGTTGTCCAGTTTCGCGAGAGCGGTCAGCATTCGGTCCGTGGCTTCACGTACAGATTGCAGGTCGTGCACATGATCAGTCATGGATCCGAGCCTAGTGCCGCGAGCCCCTGGCCACACGAACGGGTGAACCCGTCTGCCGAGTGCCGTAAATCGAATGCGCGTGCTATACGCTCGAAGTCCAAGCTCTTCTCCATCGCAGAGGCGCCCACCCAGCCAGCCGTACGCTGGACAGTCGGGGGCCCCGTGCCCCCGCTCTCTCAAGAAAGGTGCGGACCGGCGTGACCGACCGTCTCATCGTTCGTGGCGCTCGCGAGCACAACCTCAAGAACGTCTCGCTCGACCTGCCCCGCGACTCGCTCATCGTCTTCACCGGACTCTCCGGTTCGGGCAAGTCCTCCCTGGCCTTCGACACGATCTTCGCCGAGGGCCAGCGCCGCTACGTCGAGTCGCTCTCGTCGTACGCCCGCCAGTTCCTGGGGCAGATGGACAAGCCCGACGTGGACTTCATCGAGGGGCTCTCGCCGGCCGTCTCGATCGACCAGAAGTCGACCTCGCGCAACCCGCGTTCGACGGTCGGCACCATCACCGAGGTCTACGACTACCTCCGCCTGCTCTTCGCGCGCATCGGCAAGCCCCACTGCCCCGAGTGCCGCCGCCCCATCTCGCGCCAGTCGCCGCAGGCGATCGTCGACAAGGTGCTCGCCCTCCCCGAGGGCAGCCGCTTCCAGGTGCTCTCGCCGCTGGTGCGCGAGCGCAAGGGCGAGTTCGTCGACCTCTTCTCCGACCTCCAGACCAAGGGCTACAGCCGGGCGCGGGTGGACGGGGAGACCATCCAGCTCTCCGAGCCGCCCACGCTGAAGAAGCAGGAGAAGCACACCATCGAGGTGGTCATCGACCGCCTCACCGTCAAGGAAGGCGCCAAGCGCCGGCTCACCGACTCCGTGGAGACCGCCCTCGGCCTCTCCGGCGGCATGGTGATCCTGGACTTCGTCGACCTCGCCGAGGACGACCCCGAGCGTGAGCGGATGTACTCCGAGCACCTCTACTGCCCGTACGACGACCTGTCCTTCGAGGAGCTGGAGCCGCGCTCCTTCTCCTTCAACTCCCCCTTCGGCGCCTGCCCCGAGTGCACCGGCATCGGTACGCGCATGGAGGTGGACCCGGAGCTGATCGTCCCCGACGAGGACAAGTCCCTCGACGAGGGCGCGGTCTCGCCGTGGTCCCTCGGCCACACCAAGGACTACTTCCAGCGGCTGATCGGCGCGCTCGCCGGCGAGCTGGGCTTCCGTACGGACATCCCGTGGGCCGGACTGCCGCAGCGGGCGAAGAAGGCCCTGCTGTACGGGCACAAGACGCAGATCGAGGTCCGCTACCGCAACCGGTACGGGCGCGAGCGGGCGTACACGACGGCCTTCGAGGGCGCCGTGCCGTTCGTCAAGCGCCGGCACTCGGAGTCCGAGAGCGACGCCAGCCGCGAGCGCTTCGAGGGCTACATGCGCGAGGTGCCCTGTCCGACCTGTGAGGGCACGCGGCTCAAGCCGATCGTGCTCGCGGTGACGGTGATGGAGAAGTCCATCGCCGAGGTCGCCGCGATGTCGATCAGCGAGTGCGCGGACTTCCTGGGGCGGATGCGGCTCGACGCCCGCGACAAGAAGATCGCCGAGCGGGTCCTGAAGGAGGTCAACGAGCGGCTGCGCTTCCTCGTCGACGTCGGCCTGGACTACCTCTCGCTCAACCGTGCCGCCGGCACCCTGTCGGGCGGCGAGGCCCAGCGCATCCGGCTGGCCACGCAGATCGGCTCCGGTCTCGTGGGCGTGCTGTACGTACTGGACGAGCCCTCCATCGGCCTGCACCAGCGGGACAACCACCGGCTGATCGAGACACTGGTGCGGCTGCGGGACATGGGCAACACGCTCATCGTCGTCGAGCACGACGAGGACACCATCAAGGTGGCCGACTGGGTCGTGGACATCGGCCCGGGCGCCGGTGAGCACGGCGGCAAGGTCGTGCACAGCGGCTCGCTCAAGGAGCTGCTGAAGAACCCCGAGTCGATGACGGGCCAGTACCTGGCCGGCAAGCGCTCGATCGCGATCCCGGACGTGCGCCGGCCCGTGAACGGGGACCGGAGGCTGACCGTCCACGGCGCCAAGGAGAACAACCTGCGGGACATCGACGTGTCCTTCCCGCTGGGTGTGCTCACGGCGGTCACGGGCGTGTCGGGATCGGGCAAGTCGACGCTGGTCAACGACATCCTGTACACGCACCTGGCGCGCGAGCTGAACGGCGCCCGGTCGGTACCGGGACGGCACACGCGGGTGGACGGGGACGACCTCGTCGACAAGGTCGTGCATGTCGACCAGTCGCCGATCGGCCGGACCCCGCGGTCCAACCCGGCGACCTACACGGGCGTCTTCGACCACGTGCGCAAGCTCTTCGCGGAGACGATGGAGGCGAAGGTGCGCGGCTACCTGCCGGGCCGCTTCTCCTTCAACGTGAAGGGCGGCCGGTGCGAGAACTGCTCCGGCGACGGCACGATCAAGATCGAGATGAACTTCCTGCCGGACGTGTACGTCCCGTGCGAGGTCTGCCACGGAGACCGGTACAACCGGGAGACGCTGGAGGTCCACTACAAGGGCAAGTCGATCGCCGAAGTCCTGAACATGCCGATCGAGGAGGCGCTGGACTTCTTCGAGGCCGTGCCGACGATCGCGCGGCACCTGAAGACGCTGAACGAGGTGGGGCTCGGGTACGTCCGGCTCGGCCAGTCGGCGCCGACGCTGTCGGGCGGTGAGGCGCAGCGCGTGAAGCTGGCGTCGGAGCTGCAGAAGCGGTCCACGGGCCGGACGGTGTACGTGCTGGACGAGCCGACGACGGGTCTGCACTTCGAGGACATCTCGAAGCTGATCAAGGTGCTGTCGGGGCTGGTGGACAAGGGGAACTCGGTGATCGTCATCGAGCACAACCTGGACGTCGTCAAGACCGCGGACTGGGTCATCGACATGGGCCCGGAGGGCGGCTACGGCGGCGGTCTGGTGGTGGCCGAGGGCACGCCGGAGCAGATCGCGTCGGTGGGCGCGAGCCACACCGGCAAGTTCCTGCGGGACATCCTCGGGGCGGAGCGGGTCTCCGACGCCGCGTCGCCCGTGGCCCCGCCGAAGAAGGCCGCGGCGAAGCGGACCGCGGCCAAGAAGGCGGCGGCTCCCGCGAAGAAGGCGGCCGCGGCCCCGGCCAAGAAGACGACGGCGCGGGCCCGCAAGGCCTGACCGCCGCGCGGTACGTCGCCCGAGGGGGCCCGGCCACCGGCCGGGCCCCCTCCGTGCGGTGCCGCGTCCCCCGGCCTGCCCTCGCGCGGGCGGCTCCACCCCCGTGGGGGCCGCCCGCGAGGGTCCGCCGGGGTCAGGCCGCCACGCCCACCGCCCGGCCCGCGGTCGACGGGTCGGTCAGCGACGCCAGCAGGGCGTCCGCGACGTCCGCGCGGGAGATCGTGCGCGCGTCCGGGACGTTGGCGCCGATGACCCGGCGGTAGCGGCCGGTGTGCGGCTTGTTCAGGAGGCGGGGCGGGCGGACCACCGTCCACTCGGTGCCGCTCGCGCGGATCGTCGCCTCCATGACCGCCAGGTCCGCGTACAGATCGCGCAGGGCCCGGCGCAGCAGGGGGAGGAAGACCCTCCGGGCCAGGAACCCGTCGGTGGCGACGTCCGGGCCGACCGGGGCCGCGCTCACCGCCGCCAGGCGGCTCACGCCCGCCCGGTCCATCGCCGAGACGATGGACCGCAGCGCCGGCCCGGTGACCGGCGCGAGCCGCGCCTGCTTGTTGCTCGCGGCGCCCAGCGCGGAGATCACCGCCGACCGGCCCGCGAGGGCCGGGACCAGCGCGTCCTCGTCCGTCAGGTCGCGCACCACGGCCACCTCCAGGCGCTCGTGCGCCGCGACGTCCAGCCGGGCGGGGTCGCGCACCACCGCCGTCACCTCGTGGCCCGCGTCGAGGGCCTGCCGGACGATCTCGCGGCCGACACCGCCCGTGGCTCCGAACACCGTCAGTTTCATCGCCGGCTCCCGTCCAAGGGTGGGTGAGTATTTACTCACCCCTTCTTCCGCTAGGGTGAGTGAATGCTCACCCCGAAGTCAAGCCGGCCCACTCCCGAGCGGCTCCTCGACGCCGCCGAGAAGCTCATGCGCACCATCGGCCTCGCCAATACCACCACCAAGGCCATCGCCCGCGAGGCCGGCTGCTCCGAGGCCGCGCTCTACAAGCACTACGCGAACAAGGAAGAGCTCTTCGTGCGCGTCCTCATGGAGCGCACCCCCAACGCCGGGCCGCTCATGGCCGAGCTCGACCGCGACCACGCCGAGCGCTCCGTCGAGGAGGGGCTCGCCGCGATCGCCCGCCACGCCTCGCTCTTCTACGCCGACGCCATGCCCATGGCCGCCTCGCTCTTCGCCGAGCCCGCCCTGCTGACCCGGCACCGCGAGGGCGTGCAGGAGATCGGCACCGGCCCCCACGTCGTACGCGACGCCCTCACCGGCCGGCTGCGCCGCGAGCTGGAGCGGGGGCGGCTGCGCCCCGACGCCGATCCGGAGGCGGCCGCCGCGCTGCTGCTCGGGGCCTGCTTCCAGCGGGCCTTCTTCCTGCACTTCTCCGGTCCCGAAGTGGTGCGGCCGGTCGAGGAGTTCGCCCCCGCCGTGGCCCGGACCCTGTGGGCCGCTATCCGCTGAGCTCCTGCGCGTACGGCGGCTCCGCGCCCACCCGGGTGCAGGTCAGCGCCGCCGCGTGAGCCGCGTAGGACAGGACGCCCGGCCAGTCCACCGGGTCGCCGGCCGGGAGGGCCGACAGGCGGTGCAGCAGGGCCGCGTTGACGGTGTCGCCCGCCCCGATCGTGTCCGCCACCGCGACCCGGCGGGCCGGTACCTCGTACTCCGCGGCCTCCCGGGTCCGGACCGCCAGCCCCTGCGCACCCCGGGTGAGCACCACCGCCGAGGGGCCGGCCGCCAGCCAGTCGCGGACCCGCCCGCCCAGCCAGCCGGCGTCCTCCTCCGACAGCTTGAGGACGGACACGTACGGCAGCCAGCTCAGGAACCGGGCCCGGTACGCCGCCGGATCCGCGATCAGCGCCGGGCGGATGTTCGGGTCCAGCAGGGTCAGCAGCCCGCGCCCGGATTCCCGGCGCAGCAGGGCCTCGTACGCGCTCGCGCCCGGCTCCAGCGCGAGGGAGCAGGTGCCGAGCGCCAGGGCCCGGGTGCCCGCGGGGAGCGCCCCGGGCAGGGTGAACAGCCGGTCGGCCGTGCCCTCCACGTAGAAGCCGTACGCCGCCGAGCCGTCCGGGGCGATCGAGGGCACGGCGAGGGTGGTGGGCTCCGGCCCGCGCTGCACCAGGGAGAGGTCCACCCCGGCCGTACGGAGCCCGGCGAGCAGGCTCTCGCCGAAACCGTCCGCCGAGACCCGGGAGCAGAAGGCGACCTCCGCACCGAGCCGGCCCAGCGCCAGCGCGGTGTTGTACGGGCCCCCGCCCGGCCGCGGCACCAGCGCGCCCGGCGGCTGCGCCACGGGCACGAGGTCGATCAGGGCTTCTCCACCGACGACGATCACGCGGGGAAGGTATCCCATCGGGCGGCGGAACCGGGCAGCGGTATCGTCGGGGGCCCGGCAGGAGCAGCTGAACCAGCAGAAGCAACTGAACCACCGGCACTACCGGAACCACCCGAACCACCAGAACCACCGGCACCAACCCCCAGACCAGGAGAACCGCATGTCCGCGTCGCAGCCCGCCGCCCGCCGTACCGTCCTCAAGGGCGCCGCCGCGATCGTCGGGGCCGTCGGCGGTGGGGCGGCGCTCGCGGCCTGCTCCACCGAGGGCAACAGCGGTGCCGGCTCCCCGGCGGTCCCGGCCGCCCCGGTGGAGCTCGGCGCCGCGTCCGAGGTCCCGGTCGGCGGGTCGAAGCTGTTCCGGGAGAAGAAGCTGGTCGTCAGCTGCCCGGCGGAGGGCCAGTACAAGGCGTTCAGCGCCCAGTGCACGCACGCCGGCTGCGTCCTGGACAAGATCGACGACGGCGAGGGCAACTGCCCCTGCCACGGCAGCCGATTCGACGTGACGACCGGCAAGGTGCTGCGCGGCCCCGCCACCGACCCGCTGCCCGCCGTCCCGGTCAAGGCCGAGGGCGGCAAGCTCATCGCCGGCTGATCCGGCCTGATCCGGCCT
The DNA here is from genome assembly GCF_001279655.1 of Streptomyces sp. WM6372. Classification (NCBI taxonomy): domain Bacteria; kingdom Bacillati; phylum Actinomycetota; class Actinomycetes; order Kitasatosporales; family Streptomycetaceae; genus Streptomyces; species Streptomyces sp. WM6372. The sequence goes on from NZ_LGDB01000036.1 coordinate 70,346, forward strand.
GATCCGGAAGGCGCGGCCGAGGGGGGCTACGCCCAGTCCCAGGCGATGCCCAGCAGCCCGCGCCGCACCTCCGGCTCCACGAGGTGCACGGCGCGGTGGCGCCCGCTCGGCGTCAGGTCCGCCAGCCCGCCGCGCGGCGCCCCCGGCCCGGTACGGCTGAACCGCCGGCAGCGCACCGGCAGCGCCGCCTCGTCGAAGCGGACCTGGAGCACGTACTGCCCGCCGCTGTAGCTGAACCCGCGCACGTACTCGGTGCAGCGGCCGCCGGTCCCGTCCTCGAAGCCGTAGCCGAAGACGTACGTGTCCCCGGCGCGCAGCCGGGCGTCGAAGAGCAGCTCGGCGACCAGCACCTCGGCCTGCGGGTGCCAGCGGACGCGGCCGGTCCGGCAGTTCTCGTCCGCCCGTACGCGGACCCGGGCCGGATCGCAGCCGGGGTCCCCGTGGTGGACGGCGAGGTACCGGTCGACCCCGTCGCGGTGGGCCCGTACGACGTGCTGCGACTCGCGGCCCAGCAGCTCGCCGTCCGCCCCGATCCGTACCCGCTCGTGGTGGCCGACGGTGTGCAGGCCGCCGTCGGCGGGCAGCTCCATGCCGGCCAGCAGCCCCTCCACGGCCGCGCCGACGCCGATCAGGGCCCGGTACGAGCGGGCCGGCGGGCGGACCGCCTCGGGCCCGGCGCCCTCCGGGGCGGTCAGCAGCCGCAGCAGCGTCCCTGCGGGCAGTTCCAGAATCTGCTCCAGGGCCCGTACGGCCTTCAGGGACTCGGGGCGGCTCGGCCGCCGGGCGCCCTGCTGCCAGTAGCTGAGGCTGGTCACGCCGAGCTTGATGCCGCGGGCCGCGAGCCGGTGCTGTACGCGGTGCAGGGGGAGGCCGCGGGCGCTGAGCGCGGCGCGCAGGGCGAGGTGGAAGGGGCCGGTACGCAGCAGCTGCGCCAGCTCCCGCGCGCCCGCCTCCGCGCTCTCCCCGGTCGACCGCATGACGGCTCCTCCTGTGAACGTTCACGCGGGGTGGGGCGGGAGAGCTCGCCGGTGGCACCCGGGGTCCAGGTGAAAGGACGGCAGCCGTTCACACTGCGGTCCCGCCGTTCACACTGCGATGTCAAGGCGTATTGAAGCCTGTTGACCTGATCGCGACAACACCCTGATGCTCCTCAGCAGCGTCCGGACGCGCTCCTCCAACCCCCACCCTCCCCGGCCCCACCGGGGAGATCCCCACACGGGAGGAACGCGATGCGCAACCGAATCCGGCGGCGGCTTTCCCCGGCCGCCGTCCTCACCGCCGTGCTCTTCGCCCTGCCCACCACCGCCGCCACCGCTGCCCCCACGAGCGATGCCGGCACCGGGTCCGCCCTCGCGTACAAGCGCCTGAACATCACCATGCAGGCGCAAGCCAAGACCAACTGGTGCTGGGCCGCGAGCGGCAACACCATCGCGACCTGGTTCGGCCGGAACTACACGCAGAACCAGTTCTGCAACGCCGCCTTCAACCGCCAGCAGGGCTACGACTGCCCCAACAACCAGGCCACCCTCGGCAACGTCCAGACCGCCCTGAACTGGGCCGGCATCAACTCCGGCTCGTACGTGACCGGCTGGCTCCGCTACCCCACCGTACAGAGCGAGATCGACGCCAACCGGCCGGTCGAGACCCGGATCCAGTGGTCCAACGGCGGCGGCCACATGCACGTCATCTACGGCTACGACACCGCCGACAGCTGGGTCTACTGGGGCGATCCGTGGCCGTCCAGCGACCGCTACAACTGGGCCTCGCACGCCTGGTACGTGGACAACAGCACCTTCTCCTGGACCCACTCGCTCTACCGGATCGGGGCGTGAGCGCCATGTCCAAGCGTGTTTCCGCCGCGCTCCTCGCCGCGACCGCCGTCGCCCTCGTCGGCACGGCGGCCCCGCAGGCCGCGGCCGCGCCCGTGCCGCAGCCGCAGTCCGTCACCGCGGAGACGAGGGCCGCGGCGCAGCGGGCGGCCGCCGCCCCCGACACCCTGGCCACGCTGTCCCGCTTCTTCGCCCGGGAGGGCAAGGTCGCGCTGAACGCGGCCCGGCCGCGGATCGAGGGTGAGGCGGTACCGGTCAGCTACCTGTCCCCGGACTTCGTCGCGGGCAAGGCCGGGGCGAGCGTGGCCCGGCTGGAGTTCCTCGCCAGCAAGGCGGTCTCCTCGGACGGGCAGCAGGCCGCACTGTGGACCGCGCGGACCGAGGCGGGATGGCAGGTCGTGAACATCGCCACCGGCGACGACGAGTTCCGCTACGCGCAGCTCGGCGCCGCGAAACTGCCCGGCGGCACGGTGTTCCGGGAACCGCAGATCGACGCGTGGTACGTGGCCGGGGGCAGCCGGGTGCTGCCGCTGGACGAGGACGCCGAGCGCGCCGTCGGCGCGGGGGGCACCAGCCTCGCCGCGTACCGGTCGAGGGTGACGCGGGCGTACGGGGACAAACTGCCGGGCTCGGCGTATGCGAAGGAGGGCAAGGCCGGGGGCTACGCGGCGGGCGCCGCCGCCGATGCCGCCGCCGATGCCGGTGCGGGTACGCCGGTGACGGCCGGGGCCGTCGCCGGGGGGCTCGCGCTGGCCGCGGCCGGCGCGCTCGCCGTGCGCCGCTCGCGGCGGGGCCGCGCCACCGCCTGACCGGCCTCGCCCCTTGCCGGGACCCGGGCCACTGCCCCCGCCCCTTGCCGGGGGCAGTGGCCCGGGACCCGGGCGGCCGGCCGCGATGCCGTTGCTGCGGGCGGGCGCCGCGGTCGCCGTGCTGCGGGCGGGCAGCAGGCGGTGCCGCAGTTCCTCGCGGACCTCGACGAGGGCGTGCTGCAGCCCGGTGGCGGTCGGTGGCGGCGGCCCGGGCGACGACGGTGCGGCGGATGACCCTGACGGCGGCCGGGTAGGAGACCCGGTCGGGCTCGACGGCCGGGCCGCCGGCCGCGGCGGCGTGGTCGCCGACCACCAGGGCCTGCCGTCGACGGTTCGGCGACACCGTGTTCGGCGCGGGCCGGTGCGAGCAGTGCAACGGGATCATCAGCGTCCGCGAGCGGTCGGACTCTCGGTCCTGCTCTCCGGCCCGCCGCACCAGGGCGTGGCGCGAGCGCCCGGAGGCCACTCAGACCCCGTCCCGGACAGTCGTCACGCCGTGACGCCTGCCGGGACGGGGTCTGAGTGGCTTCGGTGCAACTCCTGATCAAGGAAGTAGCACCTGATGTCGGTGACGCCCCGAGGCCGCCTCGCGGGTTTGAGCCCGGTGCCGCGACTGACGAACCCGGCGAAGAGTCGTGTCCTACCGGCTCGAGGCGCGGCCAACGGCCCCCGCTACGTCCTACTCCGTCGGCTCCCAGGCACGGAGCAGGTCGAGCAGCCCTGCGTCTCCGTCGACGTGCAAGGACTCGGCCGGGATGCGGTCGTACAAGTAGATGACCAACTCACTGGCCGTGCCATGGATGGAGACGCCGGCTGCGTCCGAGTCCTCGCCGGTCGCGGCAGTGGGCGCGGGGATGCGGGTGGAGCGTGCGCCGTCGCCGTCGACCGTGAGGCGCCAGGAGCGGCCCTCGGCGGTGTGGAAGTCGAAGGACGTGGGCTCGTGCGGCCAGGCGCTGGGCGACGCGACGCAGGTGAACAGGAACTCCTCGACACCGTCGAGCGCGACCTCGGCCGGCAGCGGCTGCGGGGCGCCCGCGGCGAGCAGGGCGTCGTAGGTGTGCACCGCGCTCTCCTGGACCCGGTGCCGGGCGACTCCGCCAGAGGTCCGCGGCGTCTGCAGGCCACTCCACCACGCCCAGCAACCGCTCTCCGGTCCTGCCTCGCGCAGGGCGCTCAGCAGAAGCTGCGTCGACGCGGCCAGCCAGGCCAGCAGGGCCTCACGCTCCCGCGGCACTTCCAGAGCGGCGCGCGCGGCGGTGGCCTCGGCCGGGGGAGCGTCGGCAGGCCCCGCGCCGACTATGGCGGCCCAGAAACGGTCTCCCCCACCCAGGTGCTTCACCAGATCGAACAGCGTCCACCCGGGGCAGGTCGGCACCTGTGCGTCGAGACTGGGCGCGGCGGCGACCGCGGCGCGGAAGGCGGTCGACCGTTCATCGATCAGTCGCAGCAGGTCAAGGAACTCAAGATTCTTTTCCACGCCGGATCTCTATCACCGTGCTCCGGTGATGGGACAGCGATTTTCCCGGTCGCCGCCGGTCGGCCCTCGCGGACGTCGTCCCCACCGCCCGCCCGAAGCAACGGCCTTGCGGCCGGCCGGCTGCAAGGCCGTTGTGGCCGGCTGGCCGCCCGTGACCCGCACCCCGAACGCCGGCGGGGCTGGGGCGGGCCCGGTGTACGGGGGTTGTCGGTGGGCGGAAGTAGGGTGGTTGGCATGGCCGACCCTTCCAGCTACCGTCCCGCGCCGGGGCAGATTCCCGACTCCCCGGGGGTCTACCGATTCCGCGACGAACACCGCCGGGTGATCTACGTCGGGAAGGCCAAGAGCCTGCGGCAGCGGCTGGCCAGCTACTTCCAGGACCTCGCCGGGCTCCATCCGCGCACCGCCACCATGGTGACCACCGCCGCCTCCGTCGAGTGGACCGTCGTCTCCACCGAGGTCGAGGCGCTCCAGCTCGAATACTCCTGGATCAAGGAGTACGACCCCCGGTTCAACGTCAAGTACCGGGACGACAAGAGCTACCCCTCCCTCGCGGTGACGATGAACGAGGAATACCCGAGGGTCCAGGTCATGCGGGGGCCCAAGAGGAAGGGCGTGCGGTACTTCGGGCCGTACGGGCACGCCTGGGCGATTCGCGAGACCGTCGACCTCATGTTGCGGGTCTTCCCCGTGCGGACCTGCTCCGCCGGGGTGTTCAAGCGGTCCGCGCAGATCGGGCGGCCCTGCCTGCTCGGCTACATCGGCAAGTGCTCCGCGCCCTGCGTCGGCCGGGTCACCCCCGACGAGCACCGCGAACTCGCCGAGGACTTCTGCGACTTCATGGCCGGACGGACCGGTACCTACCTGTCCCGGCTGGAGCGGCAGATGCACGAGGCCGCCGAGGAGATGGAGTACGAGAAGGCTGCCCGGCTGCGCGACGACATAGGGGCGCTGCGCCGGGCCATGGAGAAGAACGCCGTGGTCCTCGCCGACGCCACGGACGCCGATCTCATCGCCGTGGCCGAGGACGAGCTCGAAGCGGCCGTGCAGATCTTCCACGTACGCGGCGGGCGCGTGCGCGGCCAGCGCGGCTGGGTCACCGACAAGGTCGAGGCCGTGGACACCGCCGGACTCGTCGAGCACGCCCTCCAGCAGCTCTACGGGGAGGAGAGCGGCGAGGCCGTCCCCAAGGAGGTGCTGGTCCCGGCCCTGCCCGAGGACGCGCCCGCCCTCGCGGACTGGCTCGCCGAGCGGCGCGGCTCGCTCGTCAGCCTGCGCATCCCGCAGCGCGGGGACAAGAAGGCCCTGATGGAGACCGTCCACCGCAACGCGCAGCAGTCCCTGGCCCTGCACAAGACCAAGCGCGCCAGCGACCTCACCACCCGCTCGCGGGCCCTGGAGGAGATCGCCGAGGCCCTCGAGCTCGACAGTGCGCCGCTGCGCATCGAGTGCTTCGACATCTCGCACCTCCAGGGCGACGACGTGGTGGCCTCGATGGTCGTCTTCGAGGACGGACTGGCCAGGAAGAGCGAGTACAGGCGCTTCGCGATCAAATCGTTCGAGGGACAGGACGACGTCCGGTCCATGCACGAGGTGGTCTCGCGGCGCTTCCGCCGCTACCTCCAGGAGAAGCTGAAGACCGGCGAGTGGTCCCCGGAGGACGGGGAGGAGGGGGAGAACCCCCTGGAGAACCCCCTCGCCGAGGACGACGGGCGGCCGAAGCGCTTCGCGTACCCGCCGCAGCTCGTCGTGGTCGACGGCGGGCAGCCGCAGGTGGCCGCCGCCCAGCGGGCCCTGGACGAGCTCGGCATCGACGACGTGGCCGTCTGCGGGCTGGCGAAGCGGCTGGAGGAGGTCTGGCTGCCCGGCGAGGACGACCCGGTCGTGCTGCCCCGCACCAGCGAGGGGCTCTACCTGCTCCAGCGGGTGCGTGACGAAGCCCACCGGTTCGCGATCCAGTACCAGCGGAACAAGCGCGGAAAACGGCTCAAGGCGGGCCCGCTCGACGAGGTGCCCGGGCTCGGCGAAAGCCGCAGGCAGGCCCTGGTCAAGCACTTCGGTTCGGTGAAGAAGCTGAGACAGGCGACAATCGACCAGATCTGCGAGGTCCCGGGCATAGGACGCAAGACGGCCGAGACCGTGGCCGCGGCGCTCGCCCGGTCGGTTCCCGCCGGTCCTGCCGTCAACACGGCGACAGGAGAGATCATTGAGGATGAGACCCCGCCCCCGCGGGTGGGGGCACCTCCCAGCGGCAGCTGGGGGACATCGTCCGAACGGGGGACCGAGCAATGACCGAGCGCGAGACCGACCAGACGAACGGCCGGACGGCCGAGCAGACGACCGACCACACGACCGAGCACGACCGAGACGGAGCACAGGTGAGCACGGGCACGACAGCGGAGCCCGGAGATACCGCCGAGGCGGCCATCCCCGAGCTGGTGATCATCTCCGGCATGTCCGGGGCCGGCCGCAGTACGGCGGCCAAGTGTCTGGAGGACCTCGGCTGGTTCGTCGTCGACAACCTCCCGCCCGCACTGATCCCCACCATGGTGGAGCTCGGCGCCCGCTCGCAGGGCAACGTGGCGCGCATCGCCGTCGTCGTCGACGTCCGCGGCCGCCAGTTCTTCGACGCCCTGCGCGAGTCCCTCTCCGACCTCGACAGCAAGGGCGTCACCCGGCGCATCGTCTTCCTGGAGTCCTCCGACGACGCGCTGGTCCGCCGCTTCGAGTCGGTCCGCCGCCCGCACCCCCTCCAGGGAGACGGCCGCATCACCGACGGCATCGCCGCCGAGCGCGACCTGCTGCGCGAGCTGCGCGGCGACGCCGACCTGGTCATCGACACCTCCAGCCTGAACGTGCACGAGCTGCGCGCGAAGATGGACGCCCAGTTCGCGGGCGACGAGGAGCCCGAGCTGCGGGCGACCGTCATGTCCTTCGGCTACAAGTACGGCCTCCCCGTCGACGCCGACCTCGTCGTCGACTGCCGCTTCATCCCCAACCCGCACTGGGTGCCCGAGCTGCGGCCCTTCACCGGCCTCAACCCGGAGGTGTCGGGCTACGTGTTCAGCCAGCCCGGCGCCAAGGAGTTCCTCGACCGCTACACCGAGCTGCTCCAGCTCATCGCCACCGGCTACCGCCGGGAGGGCAAGCGGTACGTGACCATCGCGGTCGGCTGCACCGGCGGCAAGCACCGCAGCGTGGCCATGTCCGAGAAGCTCGCTGCCCGCCTCGCCTCCGAGGGAGTCGAGACCGTCGTAGTCCACCGGGACATGGGGCGCGAGTGACCGGACGCACCCTGCGGCTGCGCCGCCTGCGCCGCCTCACCTCGGGGCGGGACGAGGACGGCGCGGGCCGCACCGGGCTGCGCCGCGGCGCAGCCCCCAAGGTGGTCGCACCCAAGGTCGTCGCCCTCGGCGGCGGCATGGGCCTGTCGGCCTCCCTGGCAGCCCTGCGCCGGATCACCGGAGAGCTCACCGCCGTCGTCACCGTCGCCGACGACGGCGGTTCCAGCGGCCGGCTCCGGGAGGAGCTCGGCGTGCTGCCGCCCGGGGACCTGCGCAAGGCGCTGGCCGCGCTGTGCGGCGACGACGACTGGGGCCAGACCTGGGCCCGCGTCATCCAGCACCGCTTCCAGTCCGAGGGCGACCTGCACGGGCACGCGGTCGGCAACCTGCTGATCGTCGCCCTGTGGGAACAGCTCGGCGACCCCGTCCAGGCCCTCGACCTGGTCGGGAAGCTGCTGGGGGCGCAGGGCCGGGTGCTGCCCATGTCGGCGGTTCCGCTGGAGCTGCAGGCGCTGGTCCGCGGCCACGATCCCGCCCGCCCGGGCGAGGTCGACACCGTCCGCGGGCAGGCCACGGTGGCCACGACCCCCGGCGAGGTGCTCTCCGTACAGGTCGTGCCCGGCGATCCGCCGGCCGTGCCGGAGGCCGTCGCGGCGGTCCTGGACGCGGACTGGGTGGTGCTCGGTCCGGGGTCCTGGTTCTCGTCCGTGATCCCGCACCTGCTGGTGCCGGAACTGCTCGACGCGCTCATCGAGACCAAGGCCCGCCGGGTCCTCTCGCTGAACCTCGCGCCGCAGCCCGGCGAAACAGAGGGCTTCTCTCCGCAGCGTCATTTGGAGGTTTTGGCCCGACACGCCCCTAAACTCGCCCTGGACGTGGTGCTGGCCGACGAGGCCGCCGTGCCCGACCGCGAGTCCCTCGCCGATGCCGCAAAACGGTTCGGTGCCGCGGTCGAGCTGGCGCCGGTGGCCAGGGAAGACGGCTCTCCGAAGCATGACCCGGAGCTGCTCGCCGCCGCGTACGACCGTATTTTTCGGATGCATGGAAGGATCGGCCCATGGCGATGACGCCAGCGGTGAAGGATGAGATCTCCCGGCTCCCCGTCACCCGGACCTGCTGCAGGAAGGCGGAGGTCTCGGCGATTCTTCGGTTCGCGGGCGGGCTGCACCTGGTGAGCGGGCGGATCGTCATCGAGGCGGAGCTGGACACCGGGATCGCTGCCCGGCGCCTGCGCAAGGACATCCTGGAGATCTTCGGCCATTCCTCGGACCTGGTGGTCATGGCCCCCGGCGGTCTGCGCCGGGGCAGCCGGTACGTCGTCCGGGTCGTGGCCGGCGGTGACCAGCTGGCACGCCAGACGGGCCTCGTGGACGGCCGCGGCCGTCCCATCCGGGGCCTTCCCCCGCAGGTGGTCTCCGGAGCCACCTGCGACGCGGAGGCGGCCTGGCGCGGCGCCTTCCTGGCCCACGGCTCGCTCACCGAGCCGGGCCGGTCCTCCTCCCTGGAGGTGACCTGCCCCGGTCCGGAGGCCGCCCTGGCCCTGGTGGGCGCCGCCCGCCGGCTCTCCATCGCCGCCAAGGCACGCGAGGTGCGCGGCGTGGACCGGGTCGTGGTCCGCGACGGCGACGCGATCGGCGCCCTGCTCACCCGGCTCGGCGCGCACGAGTCGGTGCTGGCCTGGGAGGAGCGGCGGATGCGGCGCGAGGTGCGCGCCACCGCCAACCGCCTCGCCAACTTCGACGACGCCAACCTGCGCCGCTCGGCGCGGGCCGCGGTGGCCGCCGGGGCCCGGGTCCAGCGCGCGCTGGAGATCCTCGGCGAGGAGGTCCCCGAGCACCTCGCGGCGGCCGGCCGGCTGCGCATGGAGCACAAGCAGGCCTCCCTGGAGGAGCTGGGCGCGCTCGCCGACCCGCCCCTGACGAAGGACGCGGTCGCGGGCCGGATCCGCCGCCTGCTGGCGATGGCCGACAAGCGGGCGCAGGACCTGGGCGTCCCGGGGACCGAGTCGAACCTGAGCGAGGACCTCGCCGACAACATGGCGGGCTGACCGCGCCGGGCCGACCGCGCCGGGCCGACCGCGCCGGGACGAGACGCCGGTCGGTGAGCCCGCCGGTCGCCCCGTACTCCGTACGCCTCGCGCCGTACGTCTCAAAGGGGTCCGCACGTCACACGTGCGGACCCCTTTGAGACACGCCCCATTGACATGGGCATCGCCTGATCGTGAGCCTGTCGTCCGAACGCTTTCGTGGCAGACGACGCCCAGGGGGGCACATGAGGCACCGCGCGAGATCGATCCTCGCCGCAAGCGCACTCGTCTTGGGAACCACACTGGCCGCTCTTCCTGTGGCCCACGCCCGGCCCGCAGCAGACGCCTCACCCGGCGCCGACGAGGTCCGGGTCTACGACGCGGACATCACCAAGGAGCAGGTACCGCTGCTCCTCGCCGCGGGCCAGGACTCCCACGAGCTCACCGAGCGCGCCCCGGAGAACGGGACCGCCAAGGTCGAGCTGTTCCTCACCGGCACCCAGGCCAAGGAGCTCGCCGGCCAGGGCGTCAAGCTCGCCGAGCACAAGGTCCCGGCGGGCGCGGCCCGCGCCGAGGCCGTCGGCGACGGGGTCTTCCGCCCGTACAGCGGCAAGGGCGGGCTCCAGGAGGAGATCCTCAAGACGGCCCAGGCCAACCCCGGCCTCGCCAAGGTGGTCTCCATCGGAAAGACCGTCCAGGGCAAGGACATCCTGGCCCTGAAGGTCACCAAGAACGCCCGCACCACCAAGGACGGCGGCAAGCCGTCCGTGCTCTACATGTCCAACCAGCACGCCCGTGAGTGGATCACCCCCGAGATGACCCGGCGGCTGATGCACCACACCCTCGACAACTACGGCAAGGACCAGCGGATCACCAAGCTGGTGGACTCCACCGAGCTGTGGTTCCTGCTGTCCGCCAACCCGGACGGGTACGACTACACGCACTCCCCGGACGGCGACCGGCTGTGGCGCAAGAACCTGCGCGACAACAACGGCGACGGCAAGATCACCACCGGTGACGGCGTCGACCTCAACCGGAACTTCGCCTACAAGTGGGGATACGACAACGAGGGTTCCTCGCCGAACCAGTCGAGCGAGACCTACCGCGGCACCAAGCCCTCCTCCGAGCCGGAGACCGTCGCCCTCGACAGGTTCGAGAAGCGCATCGGCTTCACGTACGCCATCAACTACCACTCCGCCTCCGAGCTGCTGCTCTACGGCGTGGGCTGGCAGGTGGCCACCCCGACCCCGGACGACGTCGCCTACAAGGCGCTCGCCGGCACCCCGGAGAACTCCGCGATCCCGGGCTACTACCCGCAGATCTCCTCCGAGCTCTACACCACCAACGGCGAGGCCGACGGCCACGCCACGAACGTCAACGGCGTCATGATGTTCACGCCGGAGATGACCACCTGCCAGACGGCCTCGGCGAGCGACCCGAACGACCGGTGGAAGCCCGAGGACTGCCGGTCCGGCTTCAACTTCCCGGACGACGAGAAGCTCATCCAGGCGGAGTTCGCGAAGAACGTCCCCTTCGCCCTGGCCGTCGGCGAGAGCGCCGCCCACCCGGACCAGCCGAAGTCCTCCGTCGGCCTGAGCGCCGCGGACTTCACACCGGACCCCTTCACCACCTCGTACGTGGCCAAGGGCGAGGACCAGACGGTCTCCGTCACCGCCCGCAAGGCGCTGAAGGACAAGCAGCTCAAGTTCCGTATCAACGGCGGCCGTACGCACGACGACGGACTGAGGGCCTGGAAGGGCGGCGACGTCTACGGCGGCGACGACAACAACTGGTTCGACGAGTACCGCGCCAAGGTCGACGGCGCCAGGCCGGGTGACAAGGTCGAGGTCTGGTTCACCGGCCGCGACGGCTCCGGCCGGCAGGTCTCCAGCGAGCACTTCACGTACACGGTGGCCGAGCGGCCGCGCGCCGACGTGCTGGTGATCGCCGAGGAGGGGGCCAAGGCCCAGCACGCGCAGGAGTACGTCGACGCCCTGCGCGCCAACGGGAAGTCCGCGGCGGTCTGGGACGTGGCCGTACAGGGTGCCCCGCACCACCTCGGCGTGCTCTCCCACTTCCGTACGGCCGTCCACTACACCGGCGCCAAGACCCCCGGCGGCGACACCCAGCTCGCCGTACGGGACTTCCTCAACGAGGGCGGCAAGCTGATCGAGGCCGGTGAGCTGGCGGGCGGAAACGCCCAGGTCGGCCGCGCCGTGACGGACGACTTCAGCCAGTACTACCTCGGCGCGTACAGCCGTACGAGTGCCCGCGGCGCGACCGGCTTCATCGGTACGGGTGGCCTCTCCGGCGCCAAGGGCGGCCTGGGCGACGCGGCGGGCAACCCGTTCAACGCCCCCGGCTCCTACGCGGTCACCTCCGACTCCCTGCCCGCGGCGCAGTTCCCGCAGTTCAAGAGCGCGCCCGCGGGCCAGTACGCCGGGGTCGTGAACCCGTACGCCCCCTACTCCGGTACGGGGATGGCGGCGGCCACCCACGAGGACGACGAGTGGAAGCGGCTGACCCGCACGGTCGACCTGACCAAGGTCACCGCCGCCGACAGGCCGCAGCTCAAGATGGCCCTCAACTGGAACACCGAGCAGGGCTACGACCACGCGCTCCTGGAGGCCCACACGACCGGGGCCGAGGACTGGACCACGCTGCCCGAGGCGGGCGGCCTGACCGGCACCTCCGTCCCGACGGAGTGCGAGGCCGGGTTCTACATCAACGGCCACCCGTTCCTCAAGCACTACCTCACCCTGGACAGCGCCGGCTGCACCGCCGCCGGCACCAGCGGCTCGTGGAACAGCTTCACCGGCTCGTCCGACGGGTGGAAGCAGGTCACCTTCGACCTGAGTGCGTACGCGGGCAAGACCGTCGAGGTCTCCCTCTCCTACGTTTCGGACGGCGGTTCCGGCGGCCGCGGCCTCTTCGCGGACGACGCACGCGTCTCCGTGGGGGGAGCCGACCAGGCCGTGGAGGGGTTCGAGACCTCCCTGGGAGCCTGGACCGCCCAGGGCGCACCTGCCGGAAGTCCCGTGGTTCCGGGCGATTGGGCCCGGTCCGGCGAGCTGTTCAAGTCCTACGCCTCGGTCACTACGCGTAACACGGTGCTCCTCGGCTTCGGCCTCGAACACCTGCCGGCGGCGGCGGATCGAGCCGTACTCGTCGGTAAGGCGCTCAGGTCGCTACACCGCTGATCATTCGAGCCCCCGTCGCTCACTCTGGGTGATGGAGACCAAAGTCCCCGGGGTCCCGTGCCGAGCGCACGGTGCGGGCCCCGGCGGCTGTCTCCCTTGTGGCGGGGGGAGTGTCAGGTCCCGGCCGATGTCACTCAAAAGCTCACGGAGAGGTAGGGTCGTAAGCGGTCGGGGACATCCCATACAGCTCGCCGGCGGGACAGGCCGGCGCACCAACGAGGAGATCGGTTCGTGACGATCCGCGTAGGCATCAATGGTTTTGGCCGAATTGGCCGCAACTACTTCCGGGCGCTCCTTGAGCAGGGAGCGGACATCGAGATCGTCGGTGTCAACGACCTGACTGACAACGCGACCCTGGTGCACCTGCTCAAGTACGACACCATCCTGGGCCGCCTCAAGGCCGAGGTCTCCCACACCGACGACACCATCACCGTCGGCGGCAACACCTTCAAGACGTTCGCCGAGCGTGACCCCGCGAACCTGCCCTGGGGCGAGCTCGGCGCGGACATCGTCATCGAGTCGACCGGCATCTTCACGAAGAAGGCCGACGCCGCCAAGCACATCGCCGCGGGCGCGAAGAAGGTCCTCATCTCGGCTCCGGCCAAGGACGAGGACATCACCATCGTGATGGGCGTCAACCAGGACAAGTACGACGCGGCCAACCACCACGTCATCTCCAACGCCTCCTGCACCACCAACTGCGTGGCGCCGATGGCCAAGGTTCTCGACGAGAACTTCGGCATCGTCAAGGGCATGATGACCACGGTCCACGCGTACACGAACGACCAGCGCATCCTGGACTTCCCGCACTCGGACCTGCGCCGCGCCCGCGCCGCCGCCGAGAACATCATCCCGACCTCGACGGGTGCCGCCAAGGCCACCGCTCTGGTCCTCCCGCAGCTCAAGGGCAAGCTGGACGGCATCGCCATGCGCGTCCCGGTCCCGACCGGCTCGGTCACCGACCTCGTCCTGGAGCTCTCCCGCGAGACCACCAAGGAAGAGATCAACGCCGCCTTCCAGAAGGCCGCCGAGGGCCAGCTCAAGGGCATCCTCGACTACACCGAGGACGCGATCGTCTCCTCCGACATCGTGAACTGGCCGGCTTCCTGCACCTTCGACTCCTCCCTGACCATGGTTCAGGACGGTACGCAGGTCAAGGTCGTCGGCTGGTACGACAACGAGTGGGGCTACTCCAACCGCCTCGTCGACCTGACCGTCTTCGTCGGCGGTCAGCTCTAAGTCTCAGGTAGCAGGGCCAGGCACCAAGATGTGAGGACAGGGTCCGGTCAGCGCGATGGAGCGCTGCACGGGCCCTGTCGTCTGCCTCCACCGATCGGCCCCGCACCGGCAGAACCCGTGTATGGGGATAAGGAGTAGAAACACATGAAGACGATCGACGAACTGCTCGCCGACGGCGTTTCCGGCAAGCGGGTCTTCGTCCGCGCCGATCTCAACGTGCCGCTCGACGGCGCCAAGATCACCGACGACGGCCGCATCCGCGCCGTGCAGCCGACCATCGCGAAGCTCGCCGAAGCCGGCGCCCGCGTGATCGTCGCCTCGCACCTGGGCCGCCCCAAGGGCGCCCCGGACCCGGCCTTCTCGCTCGCTCCGGCCGCCAAGCGACTCGGTGAACTGCTCGGTGCGGACGTCGCGTTCGCCACGGACACCGTCGGTGATTCCGCCAAGGAGACCGTCGCGGCCCTCGCCGACGGCCAGGTCGCCGTCATCGAGAACCTGCGCTTCAACGCCGGTGAGACCGCGAAGGACGACGCCGAGCGCGGCGCCTTCGCGGACCAGCTCGCCGAGCTCGCCGACGTCTACGTCGGCGACGGCTTCGGCGCCGTCCACCGCAAGCACGCCTCGGTCTTCGACCTGCCCGCGCGCCTCCCGCACGCGGCCGGCTACCTGATCGCCACCGAGGTCGGCGTCCTGAAGAAGCTGACCGCCGAGGTCAAGCGCCCCTACGTGGTCGTCCTCGGCGGCGCCAAGGTCTCCGACAAGCTGGCCGTCATCGACCAGCTGCTCGGCAAGGCCGACCGCATCCTCATCGGCGGCGGCATGGCGTACACCTTCCTCTACGCCAAGGGCCACGAGGTCGGCATCTCCCTGCTCCAGAAGGACCAGGTGGACGTCGTCAAGGAGTACATGGCGCGCGCCGAGAAGCTCGGCGTTGAGCTGGTCCTCCCGGTCGACATCCTGGCCTCGGCGGACTTCCCCGACCTCAAGGGCAAGACCCCGGCCGAGTTCACCACCGTCGACGCGGACAAGATCCCCGCCGACAAGGAGGGTCTGGACATCGGTCCCAAGACCCGTGAGCTGTACGCGTCGAAGATCGCCGACGCGGAGACCGTCTTCTGGAACGGTCCCGTGGGCGTCTTCGAGCACCCCGACTACGCCGGAGGCACCCGCGCCATCGCGCAGGCCCTCGTCGACAGCAGCGCGTTCACCGTGGTCGGCGGCGGCGACTCCGCCGCGGCCGTGCGCACGCTCGGCTTCGACGAGAACGCTTTCGGTCACATCTCGACCGGTGGCGGCGCCTCCCTCGAATACCTCGAGGGCAAGACGCTCCCCGGCCTCGCCGCACTGGAGGTCTGAACCCGTATGACCACGCGTACCCCGCTGATGGCGGGCAACTGGAAGATGAACCTCAACCACCTCGAGGCCATCGCGCACGTCCAGAAGCTCGCCTTCGCGCTCGCCGACAAGGACTACGACGCCGTCGAGGTCGCGGTCCTGCCGCCCTTCGTCGACCTGCGCTCGGTCCAGACCCTGGTCGACGGCGACAAGCTGAAGATCAAGTACGGCGCCCAGGACATCTCGGCGCACGACTCCGGTGCCTACACCGGCGAGATCTCCGGCTCGATGCTCGCGAAGCTGAAGTGCACGTACGTGGCCGTCGGCCACAGCGAGCGCCGCCAGTACCACGGCGAGAGCGACGAGCTCTGCAACGCCAAGGTCAAGGCTGCCTACGCGAACGGGATCACCCCGATCCTCTGCGTCGGCGAGGGCCTGGACATCCGCAAGGCCGGCGGCCAGGTCGCGCACACGCTGGCCCAGGTCGACGGCGGCCTGAAGGACGTCCCGGCCGAGCAGGCCGAGTCCATCGTGATCGCGTACGAGCCCGTCTGGGCCATCGGGACCGGCGAGGTCGCCACCCCCGAGGACGCGCAGGAGGTCTGCGGGGCGATCCGCACCCGCCTCGCCGAGCTCTACTCGCAGGAGCTGGCCGACAAGGTCCGCATCCAGTACGGCGGCTCCGTGAAGTCCGGCAACATCGCGGCGATCATGGCCCAGCCCGACGTCGACGGCGCCCTGATCGGTGGCGCCGCACTGGACGCGGACGAATTCGTGAAGATCGTCCGCTTCCGCGACCAGTGAGCTGCGTGATCGTCGCAGTGAGTATGCGGTAGGACGGATCCGTCGTACCCTTGCGGGGGCCAGGAGGCTGAACCACCAGCCACTGGCCCCCGCGCACGTCAAGCAGAGCCGGACAGCCAGAAAAGCCAGAAAGTAGGAATCAGCCGTGATTATGGGGTTCTCGATCGCCCTGATCGTCTTCAGCGCCCTGCTGATGCTGCTCGTGCTGATGCACAAGGGCAAGGGCGGCGGCCTTTCCGACATGTTCGGCGGCGGCATGCAGTCCTCCGTCGGCGGCTCCTCGGTCGCGGAGCGCAACCTGGACCGCATCACCGTCGTGATCGGTCTGCTCTGGTTCGCCTGCATCATGGCGCTCGGGATTCTGCTGAAGTAGCGAAGCCGACGGTTCTGGCCATTGTGCCGGTCCGGTCGGCTCCACCCCGCCTATCATGAGGACGGCGTCCACGGCCTGGAGTGAGTAACTCCATGTGATGGACGTGCGTTGGGCCTTACGTAGACTGGGGCGCCCGCAGCGGAATCCACTCACGCTTCGCGGCACCATCACGCAGGGAGTTACGACCGTGGCAAGTGGCAACGCGATCCGTGGCAGTCGGGTCGGAGCGGGGCCGATGGGTGAGGCCGAGCGCGGCGAGTCCGCGCCCCGCCTGCGCATCTCCTTCTGGTGCTCGAACGGGCACGAGACGCAGCCGAGCTTCGCCAGCGACGCGCAGGTGCCGGACACCTGGGACTGCCCGCGCTGCGGGTTCCCGGCCGGCCAGGACCGGGACAACCCGCCGGCGCCGCCGCGCACCGAGCCCTACAAGACGCACCTGGCGTACGTGCGGGAGCGGCGGTCCGACGCCGACGGCGAGGCGATCCTCGCCGAGGCGCTCGCCAAGCTCCGCGGCGAGATCTGACGAACGCAAGAGTGACGGTGTGACATCGGGCCCGGCCCGCAGGAGACTTCTCCAGCGGGCCGGGCCCCTTTGCGTACCCCCGCGCCGAAGGTGCTGTCCGGCACACCCCCCTTTGATCCCTTAAGTTGGTGATCGGCGGGGCACGACAGGACGGAAGAAACGGGTTGATGTCCGAGATGAACGCAAACCAGGCCGCCGCGCGGAGCGCGTCGAACGAGGGTGGTGGCGGGCGACGGGCGGGACGGATGAGGCTCAACCGGACGCCCGAGTGGCTGGCACTCGGCAAGCACCGCGAAGAGCTGGGGCAGACGCACCTGCGCGAACTGTTCGCGGCGGATCCGAACCGGGGAACGGGTTACACGCTGCGGGTCGGGGACCTGTACATCGACTACTCGAAGCACCTGGTGACCGACCAGACGCTGGAACTGCTGCGCGAGCTGGCGGCGGCGACGGGCGTGGCCGAGCTGCGCGAGGCGATGTTCCGCGGCGAGAAGATCAACACGACGGAGGACCGGGCGGTCCTGCACACCGCCCTGCGCGCGCCGAAGGACGCGGTGGTCGAGGTGGACGGCGAGAACGTCGTCCCCGCGGTGCACGCCGTCCTCGACAAGATGGCGGCCTTCTCCGGCCAGGTCCGGTCGGGGGAGTGGACCGGCTTCACCGGCAAGCGCATCAAGAACGTGGTCAACATCGGCATCGGCGGCTCCGACCTGGGACCGGCGATGGCGTACGAGGCGCTGCGCGCCTTCACCGACCGCGCGCTGACCGTGCGGTTCGTGTCCAACGTGGACGGCGCCGACCTGCACGAGGCCGTACGGGACCTGGACCCGGCCGAGACGCTGTTCATCATCGCCTCCAAGACCTTCACCACCATCGAGACCATCACCAACGCCGAGTCGGCGCGGGAGTGGCTGCTGGCGGGTCTGGGCGGTGACACGGCGGCCGTGGCACGGCACTTCGTGGCGCTGTCGACCAACGAGGAGAAGGTCACCGCGTTCGGCATCGATCCGGCCAACATGTTCGGGTTCTGGGACTGGGTCGGCGGGCGCTACTCCTTCGACTCCGCGATCGGCCTCTCGCTCATGATCGCGATCGGTCCGGACGCCTTCCGGGAGATGCTGGGCGGCTTCCGGACGGTGGACGAGCACTTCCGCACGGCCCCGCCGGAGCAGAACGTGCCGCTCCTGATGGGCCTGTTGGGGATCTGGTACGGGGCCTTCTTCGACGCGCAGTCGCACGCGGTCCTCCCGTACAGCCACTACCTCTCCCGCTTCACCGCGTACCTCCAGCAGCTGGACATGGAGTCCAACGGCAAGTCCGTGGACCGGGACGGCAATCCGGTGGACTGGCAGACCGGTCCGGTGGTGTGGGGCACGCCCGGCACCAACGGGCAGCACGCGTACTACCAGTTGATCCACCAGGGCACGAAGGTGATCCCGGCGGACTTCATCGGCTTCGCCCGGCCGGTCGGCGAACTGCCGCCGACCCTCGCGGACCAGCACGACCTGCTGATGGCGAACTTCTTCGCGCAGACCCAGGCGCTGGCCTTCGGCAAGACGGCGCAGGAGGTCCGCGCGGAGGGCGTGGCGGAGCCCCTGATCCCGCACAAGACCTTCAAGGGGAACCACCCGACCACGACGATCCTGGCGCAGGACCTCACCCCGGCGGTGCTGGGCCAGCTGATCGCGCTGTACGAGCACAAGGTGTTCGTCCAGGGCGCGGTGTGGAACATCGACTCCTTCGACCAGTGGGGCGTGGAGCTCGGCAAGGTCCTGGCGAAGCGGGTCGAGCCGGCGCTGACGGACGGCGCGGACGTGCCGGGGCTGGACGCCTCGTCGAAGGCCCTCGTGGCCACCTACCGGGAGCTGCGCGGGCGCGGCTGAGCCGGCCGGATCACGGACCGGCAGAAGGGCCCGCTCCCGGTTCGGGGGCGGGCCCTTCTGCCGTACGGGGCCGGGTCAGGAAGCGGGCGGCGGGTACAGGCCCGCCGGGAGCTTCGCCGCGGCCGTGCGGTCCAGCAGCCACAGGGTGCGGGAGCGGCCGTACGCCTGCGCGGCGGGGGCCTGGACGGCGCCCGCGCCGCCGAGGGCGATGGCCACCGCCCCGGCCTTGTCCTCGCCCGCCGCCAGCAGCCAGACCTCGCGGGCCGCCCGGATGGCCGGGAGGGTCAGGGAGATCCGGGTGGGCGGCGGCTTGGGCGCGCCGTGCACGCCGACGACCGTGCGGTCGGTCTCGCGGGAGGCGGGGTGCTCGGGGAAGAGCGAGGCGATGTGGGTGTCCGGGCCGACGCCCAGCATCAGGACGTCGAAGGTGGGGACCGGCCCGTGGTCCTCGGGCCCGGCGGCCTTCGCCAGCTCGGCCGCGTAGGAGGCGGCCGCGGCGTCCACGTCCGCCCCGTACGGGCCGTCGGAGGCGGGCATCGCGTGCACGCGCGCCGGGTCCACCGGGACGGAGTCCAGGAGGGCCTCACGGGCCTGGGTGTGGTTGCGCTCGGGGTCGTCGGCGGGGACGTAGCGCTCGTCGCCCCACCAGAGGTCGATCCGTGACCAGTCGACGGCGTCCCGGGCCGGGGCCGCGGCCAGCGCGGCGAGGAGGCCGTTGCCGTTGCGGCCGCCCGTGAGGACGACGGAGGCGCTGCCGCGGGCGGCTTGCGCGTCGACGATCTTGGTGATGAGCCGGGCCGCCGCGGCCTGGGCCATCAGCTCCTTGTCCCGGTGGACGACGACCTGGGGAGTCGTCATTCCCATTGCTGCCGCCTTGTCGATCGTGGGTGCGGGTTCCGCCGTGCGGGGCGGGGAGGGTTCCCTCCCCGCCCCGCACGGCGGCTACTGCCTACTGCCTACTTGGCCGAGGCCTTCTTCGCGGGCTTCGCCGCCGGCTTCGCGGCCGGGGCCTCGTCCTTGGCCGGTGCGGCCTCGGCCTTGCCCGGTGCGGGGTCCGCGGGCGCCGGCGCGGCCAGCTTGGCCACGCCGAACTTCAGCGCGGCCTCGTAGGTGTTGTCCGGGTCCAGCCGGCGCAGCTCCTCCGCCAGGAGCTCGGCCGTGTCCCGGCGCTTGAGCGCCACCGCACGGTCGGGCTGCCCCGGCATGCACAGCGTCGCCAGCGCGCCGTCCGCCCGGTCCAGGACGATGTCCCCGTCCTTGGTCTCCAGCCGGACCGAGGTCAGGCCCGGACCGGCCGAGGTCGTACGCCGGACGGGTACCTGGAGGCGGTCCGCCAGCCACATGGCCAGCAGCTCGCAGCTCGGGTTCTCGTCCTCGCCCTCGACGACCACCGAGGCGACCTTGACGGCCTGCTGGTCCAGCGCGGCGGCCAGCATCGAGCGCCACGGCGTGATCCGGGTCCAGGACAGGTCCGTGTCACCCGGGGCGTAGGCCGCGGCCCGCTGCCCGAGCCCCTGCTCCGGGTTCTCGCAGGCGTACGTGTCCGAGATCCGGCGCTGCCCGAGCGCACCCAGCGGATCGCCCGCCAGGTCCGAGGGGGCACCGTCCGGCCACCAGACCACGACGGGCGCGTCCGGCAGGAGGAGCGGGAGAACCACTGACTGGGCGTGGTCTACCAGTTCACCGTGAAGGCGGAGCACCACCGTCTCACCGCTGCCGGCGTCCGCCCCGACGCGGACTTCCGCGTCGAGACGGGCGTCGCGGCGGCTGCGCGGCGAGCGGCTGACCCGCTTGATGACGACGACGATCCGCGAAGGGTGTTCGTGGGACGCGTCGTTCGCCGACTTGAGCGCGTCGTACGCGTTCTCTTCGTCGGTCACGATCACCAGCGTGAGGACCATGCCGATGGCCGGCGTGCCGATGTCCCGGCGCGCCTGCACCAACGTGGCGTTGATCTTGCTGGAGGTGGTCTCCGTGAGGTCGATCTTCATGGCCGGCGCCAGCTCCGTCCGTCTCGTGCGAGCATCTCGTCCGCCTCGACCGGCCCCCAGGTTCCCGCCGGGTACTGCGCGGGCTTGCCGTGCTTGTCCCAGTACTCCTCGATCGGGTCGAGGATGTTCCAGGACAGTTCGACCTCCTGGTGGCGCGGGAAGAGGTTCGCGTCACCCAGCAGGACGTCGAGGATCAGCCGCTCGTACGCCTCGGGGCTCGACTCCGTGAAGGACTCGCCGTACGCGAAGTCCATCGTCACGTCCCGGACCTCCATGGAGGTGCCCGGAACCTTGGAGCCGAAGCGCACCGTCACGCCCTCGTCCGGCTGGACCCGGATGACCAGGGCGTTCTGCCCCAGCTCCTCGGTCGCGCCCGACTCGAACGGCAGGTACGGGGCCCGCTTGAAGACGACCGCGATCTCGGTCACGCGGCGGCCCAGGCGCTTGCCGGTCCGCAGGTAGAACGGGACGCCCGCCCAGCGGCGGTTGTTGATCTCCAGTCGGATGGCCGCGTAGGTGTCGGTCTTCGACTTGGGGTCGATGCCGTCCTCTTCGAGGTACCCGACGACCTTCTCGCCACCCTGCCACGCCGCCGAGTACTGGCCGCGCACGGTGTGCTTGCCCAGGTCCTCGGGGAGCTCGACGGCCGTGAGGACCTTGAGCTTCTCCGCCACCAGCGCCTTGGGGTGGAAGGAGCCGGGCTCCTCCATCGCCGTCAGCGCGAGCAGCTGGAGCAGGTGGTTCTGGATGACGTCGCGGGCCGCGCCGATGCCGTCGTAGTACCCGGCCCGGCCGCCGATGCCGATGTCCTCGGCCATGGTGATCTGCACGTGGTCGACGTACGACCGGTTCCAGATCGGCTCGAACATCGTGTTGGCGAAGCGGAGCGCCAGGATGTTCTGGACGGTCTCCTTGCCGAGGTAGTGGTCGATCCGGAAGACCTCGTCCCGCGGGAAGACCTCGTGGACGACCTTGTTGAGCTCCTCGGCGCTCTTCAGGTCGTGCCCGAAGGGCTTCTCGATGACGGCACGCCGCCAGGAGCCCTCCTTCTGCGCCAGCCCGTGGTTCTTGAGCTGCTGGACCACCTTGGGGAAGAACTTCGGAGGCACGGACAGGTAGAAGGCGAAATTGCCGCCCGTGCCCTGTGCCTTGTCCAGGTCGTCGATCGTGGACTTCAGGGTCTCGAACGCCGCGTCGTCGTCGAAATCGCCCTGCACGAAACGGCAGCCCTGCACCAGCTGCTGCCAGACCTCCTCCCGGAAGGGGGTGCGCGAGTGCTGCTTGACGGCCTCGTACACCTCCTGGGCGAAGTCCTCGTGCTCCCATTCACGGCGGGCGAAGCCGATCAGCGAGAAGCCCGGCGGCAGCAGCCCCCGGTTCGCCAGGTCGTAGATGGCGGGCATCAGCTTCTTGCGCGACAGGTCACCCGTAACGCCGAAAATGACCAGGCCGGACGGCCCCGCGATGCGCGGGAGCCGCCGGTCCTGTGCGTCACGAAGCGGGTTCGCTCCGTTCACAGACAAAGTGTTCAGGCCTCCGTGGGGGCAAGGCGCTCGAGCTCCGCCTCGGTGGACTTCAGCAGGTCGTTCCAGGACGCCTCGAACTTCTCGACGCCCTCGTCTTCGAGCAGCTGCACCACATCGTCGTACGAGATGCCCAGCTTCGCGACCGCGTCGAGCTCGGCGCGGGACTGGTCGTACGTGGCGCGCACGGTGTCACCCGTGATCTCACCGTGGTCGGCGGTGGCCTCCAGGGTGGCCTCCGGCATGGTGTTGACCGTGTTCGGGGCGACCAGGTCGACCACGTACAGGGTGTCCTTGTACGCCGGGTCCTTGACGCCCGTCGAGGCCCACAGCGCACGCTGCTTGTTGGCGCCGACGCGCTCCAGGGCGTTCCACCGGTCGGAGGAGAACACCTCTTCGTAGGCCTCGTAGGCCAGCCGGGCGTTGGCGAGGGCCGCCTTGCCCTTCAGGGCCTTCGCCTCGTCGGTGCCGACGGCGTCCAGGCGCTTGTCGATCTCGCTGTCCACGCGGGACACGAAGAAGGAGGCGACCGAGTGGATCAGGGAGAGGTCCAGGCCCGCGGCCTTCGCCTTCTCCAGACCCGCCAGGTACGCGTCCATGACCTCGCGGTAGCGCTCCAGCGAGAAGATCAGCGTGACGTTGACGCTGATGCCCTTGCCGATGACCTCGGTGATCGCCGGCAGGCCGGCCTTGGTCGCCGGGATCTTGATCAGCGTGTTCGGGCGGTCCACCAGCCAGGCGAGCTGCTTGGCCTCGGCGATCGTCGCCGTGGTGTTGTGGGCCAGCCGCGGGTCGACCTCGATGGAGACCCGGCCGTCCTGGCCGTCGGTGCGGTCGTAGACCGGGCGCAGGATGTCGGCGGCGTCGCGGACGTCCGCCGTCGTGATCATGCGGATGGCCTCGTCGACGGTGACCTTGCGGGCGGCGAGGTCGGCGAGCTGCTGCTCGTAGCCGTCGCCGCTGCTGATCGCCTTCTGGAAGATCGACGGGTTGGTGGTGACACCGACCACGTGCGACTGGTCGATGAGCTCGGCCAGGTTGCCGGACGTGATGCGCTTGCGGGACAGGTCGTCCAGCCAGATCGCCACGCCCTCGTCGGAGAGGCGCTTGAGTGCGTCTGTCATGGGAATTGCATCTCCTACTGGTTCGTGTACCGGTGTCAGCGCGCGGCGGCGGTGAGGGAGTCCTTGGCGGCGGCGGTCACGGCCTCGGGGGTGAAGCCGAACTCGCGGAACAGCACCTTGGCGTCGGCCGAGGCACCGAAGTGCTCCAGCGAGACGATCCGGCCGGCGTCGCCGACGTAGCGGTGCCAGGTCAGGCCGATACCGGCCTCGACCGCGACGCGCGCCTTGACGGACGGCGGCAGGACGCTGTCCTTGTACGCCTGGTCCTGCTCCTCGAACCACTCGACGGACGGCATCGAGACCACACGGGTCGGGATGCCCTCGGCCTGCAGCGCCTCGCGCGCGGCGACGGCGAGCTGGACCTCGGAGCCGGTGCCGATGAGGACGACCTGCGCCGCTGCGCTCTGCCCCTCGGGGCCCGTCGCCTCGAAGAGCACGTACCCGCCCTTGGCGGCGTCCTCGTTGCGCTCGTACGTCGGCACGCCCTGGCGGGTCAGCGCCAGACCGTGTGGGGCGCCCTTGCCGAACACCTTGGTGTGGCGGCGCAGGATCTCGCGCCAGGCGATGACGGTCTCGTTCGCGTCGGCCGGGCGGACCACGTTCAGGCCCGGGATGGCGCGCAGCGAGGCGAGGTGCTCGACCGGCTGGTGCGTCGGGCCGTCCTCGCCGAGGCCGATGGAGTCGTGCGTCCACACGTACGTGACCGGTACGTGCATCAGCGCGGACAGGCGGACGGCGTTGCGCATGTAGTCGGAGAACACCAGGAAGGTGCCGCCGTAGATGCGGGTGTGGCCGTGCAGCGCGATGCCGTTCATGGTCGCGGCCATGGCGTGCTCGCGGATGCCGAAGTGGACGGTGCGCCCGTACGGGTCGGCCTCCGGCAGCGGGTTGCCCTTCGGGAGGAAGGACGAGTGCTTGTCGATCGTGGTGTTGTTGGAGCCGGCCAGGTCGGCCGAGCCGCCCCACAGCTCCGGGATGACCGCGCCGAGCGCTTCGAGGACCTTGCCGGAGGCCGCGCGGGTGGCGACGCCCTTGCCGGTCTCGAAGGCGGGGAGCTCGTCCTCCCAGCCGGCGGGCAGCTCGTTCGCGTTGATGCGGTCGAACTCGGCGGCGTGCTGCGGGTTGGCGGTGCGCCAGGCGGAGAAGTCCTTCTCCCAGGCGGCCTTGGCCTCGCGGCCGCGGTCCAGCGCCTTGCGGGTGTGCGCGAGGACCTCGGCGGAGACGTCGAAGCTCTTCTCCGGGTCGAAGCCGAGGACGCGCTTGGTGGCGGCGACCTCGTCGTCACCGAGGGCCGAGCCGTGCGAGGCCTCGGTGCCCTGGGCGTGCGGGGCCGGCCAGGCGATGATCGAGCGCATCGCGATGAAGGACGGGCGGCCGGTCTCGGCCTTGGCCGCGGCCAGGGCCTCGAACAGCGCCTTCGGGTCGAGGTCGCCGTTCGGCTGCTGCGCGACGCGCTGGACGTGCCAGCCGTACGCCTCGTAGCGCTTGAGGGTGTCCTCGGAGACGGCCGTCTCGGTGTCGCCCTCGATGGAGATGTGGTTGTCGTCCCACAGCAGCACCAGGTTGCCGAGCTTCTGGTGGCCGGCCAGGGCGGACGCCTCGTGGGAGATGCCCTCCTGGAGGCAGCCGTCGCCCGCGATCGCGTAGACCATGTGGTCGAAGGGGGAGGCGCCCTGGGCGGCCTCCGGGTCGAACAGGCCGCGCTCGTAGCGGGCGGCCATGGCCATGCCCACCGCGTTGGCGATGCCCTGGCCCAGCGGGCCGGTGGTGGTCTCGACGCCGGCCGTGTGGCCGTACTCCGGGTGGCCGGGGGTCTTGGAGCCCCAGGTGCGGAAGGCTTCGAGGTCGGCGAGCTCCAGACCGAAGCCGCCGAGGTAGAGCTGGGTGTAAAGGGTGAGGGACGAGTGCCCCGCGGAAAGCACGAAACGGTCGCGGCCGACCCACTCGGGGTCCGCCGGGTCGTGCCGCATCACCTTCTGGAAGAGGGTGTACGCGGCGGGGGCCAGGCTCATCGCCGTACCGGGGTGGCCGTTACCCACCTTCTGGACGGCGTCGGCGGCCAGGATGCGGGCGGTGTCGACGGCCCGCTGGTCGAGATCGGTCCAGTCGAGCTCTGTGGTCGTCGGCTTGGTGCTCACCGTGGGTCAGGGCTCCTCTCCACATGTCTGTATACCCGGTGACGAACGGTGCACCGGCGCGATTCCGAGCCTACCCCCGTGACGGCGTGCAGCTATTCGAGTGCCCGCAGTCCGTCATGACGTCGTCGGCACCGATCGGACCAACACGAGGCGACCCCCGCGCGGGGCGACGTAAGTGCAACGTCTAGAGTGGCGTGGTACGTGCGAGCCTTCAGCGGACCTTTATGTCCGGAGCTTGCTGGTTTCTCTGTCAGGGGTGTGCGTGACGGCCGTCGAATCCCGTCCAGCGGGGGTGCTCGGGACGAGCCCCGGTCACCGGCCGTTCGGGGCCCGGGTCATGGCTTTCGTGGCTTTGACCAAGCCGCGGATCATCGAACTTCTGCTGATCACCACAGTGCCGGTGATGTTCCTCGCCGAACAGGGCGTGCCGTCGCTGTGGCTGGTCCTCGCCACCTGCTTCGGCGGGTACTTGTCCGCGGGCGGCGCCAACGCGCTGAACATGTACATCGACCGCGACATCGACGCGCTGATGGACCGGACCGCGCAGCGGCCGCTGGTGACCGGCATGGTGAGCCCGCGCGAGTGCCTTGCCTTCGGCATCACGCTCGCGGTGGTCTCCACCCTGTTCTTCGGGCTGCTCGTCAACTGGCTGTCGGCCGCGCTCGCCCTCGGGGCGCTCCTCTTCTACGTCGTCGTCTACACGATGCTGCTGAAGCGGCGCACCGCGCAGAACATCGTCTGGGGCGGCATCGCGGGCTGCATGCCGGTGCTCATCGGCTGGTCCGCCGTCAAGAACGAGGTCTCCTGGGCCGCGGTCATCCTCTTCCTCGTCATCTTCTTCTGGACGCCGCCGCACTACTGGCCGCTGTCCATGAAGGTGAAGGAGGACTACGCGCGCGTCGGCGTGCCGATGCTGCCGGTCGTGGCGGGCAACCAGGCCGTGGCGCGCCAGATCGTCCTCTACAGCTGGGTGATGGTGGCGGTCTCGCTGCTGCTCACCCCGCTGGGGTACACGGGCTGGTTCTACACCGCGGTCGCGCTGGCGGCCGGCGGCTGGTGGCTGTGGGAGGCGCACGCGCTGCACGCGCGGGCCAAGGCGGGCGTGACGGGCGCGAAGCTCAAGGAGATGCGCCTGTTCCACTGGTCGATCACGTACGTGTCGCTGCTGTTCGTGGCGGTGGCCGTGGATCCCTTCCTGCGCTGACGCTTCCTCCGTTCATTACCCGCCGGTAGCATGCTGTCCATGGCAGACACCACGGCGGACGCCGCAGACAAGAAGCAGGACCGGAAGGCCGCGAAGCTGGCCCGGCAGATCGGCGCGTTCGCCAAGCACCACGGCGGCGCCGAGGGCCAGATCGCGCACATCGGCCAGGCCGGCACCCGGATCGTCCTCGTCGGCACGGACGGCGGCTGGGGCGACCTGGTGGCCCCGACGTACACGGTGGCCCAGCTGGCCGCCGAGAAGGCCGGCCTGACCCTCCACGAGGAGTTCGACGGCGAGTTCGCCGCGCGTGTCAAGACCGGCCCGTACGAGTGGTCGCGGATGGCCGGAATCCAGCTCGGCGGGACGGCGAACCCGGCGGCCTGATCGCGGAGGTGGCCGCTCGGTCAACAGCGCGAGCAACACCTCACACCCCGCTCACCCGTTAGGACGTGTGGAAGCCCCTTCCTCACGTCCGCAACGGGATGCCCGGATGATCGAAACGCCGCCCCTGGTGGACCAGTACTGCCACGGAGTGCTCCGCACGGAGCTGGGCCTCGGCACCTTCGAGGCCCAGCTGATCCGCTCGGCCGGCCCGCCCGCCGCCGGGACCACCTTCTTCGACACCCAGACCGGCTTCGCGGTGCGCCGCTGGTGCCCGCCGCTGCTCGGGCTGGAGCCGCACTGCGCCCCCGCCCGCTATCTGGCCCGGCGGCGCGAGCTGGGCGTGGTCGAGTCCGGGCGCAGGCTGCTGCGGGGCTCGGGCGTCGCCGCCTATCTGGTCGACACGGGAGTGCCCGGCGACCTCACCGTCCCCAAGGAGCTGGCGCTCGCGGGGGACGCCGACGCCTTCGAGGTCGTACGGCTGGAGCTGCTGGCCGAGCAGGTCGGCGACACCTCCGGCACGGTCCCGGCCTTCCTCGCCAACCTCGCCGAGGCCGTCCACCACGCCGCCGCGGCGGCCGTGGCCTTCACCTGCGGTGCGGACGCGGGGTACCCCGCGGTGCTCGGGCGGGACCCCGAGCCGCCCGGTCCGGGGGAGGTGCGGGGGGCGGCCGGCCGGTGGCTGGCCCGGCGCCCCAAGGGCGGGCCCGTACGGGACCCCGTACTCCTGCGGCACCTGCTGTGGAGCGCGGTGGCGACCGGACTGCCGATCCAGCTGCACACCGGGGCGGGCGCGGGGGAGCCGGGACAGCGGCCGGAGCGGGCCGATCCGGCGCTGCTGACGGAGTTCGTGCGGGCCACCGCGGGGCTCGGGACCCGGCTGGTGCTGCTCGGCGGATACCCGTACCACCGGCACGCCGCCCAGCTGGCGGCGGCCTTCCCGCACGTCCACGCCGATCTGGGCGCGGCGCTCGGGCAGAGCGGCGCGCGGGCGGCGGGAGTGCTGGCCGAGGTGCTGGAGCTGGCCCCGTTCGGCAAGCTGCTGTTCTCCAGCGGCGGGCGCCGGCTGCCCGAGCTGCACGCGGTGGGCGCCCTGGTGTTCCGGGAGGCGCTGGGCCGGGTGCTGGGCGGCTGGGTCGGCGAGGGCGCCTGGTCCTGGCGGGATGCCGAACGGGTGGCCGCCATGGTCGCGGCGGGCAATGCCCGCCGCGTCTACCGGCTGGACGAGCGCGGGTGAGCGACGCGGGGGCGGGCCCCCGGCGGCTCAGACGGCGGAGAGCTGCGGGTCGGCCTGCGCCGGGATCTCCGCCTGCGTCGCGGGCCGCTCCCGCAGGCTGAGCGCCACGCGGAGCACGGCGATCCACACCAGGCAGGAGCCGAGCATGTGGGCGGCGACCAGGGCCTCGGGCACGTGGGTGAAGTACTGGACGTAGCCGATGCCGCCCTGCGCGAGCAGCACGATCAGCAGGTCACGGGCGCGGGCCCGGGTGTCGACCGGCGCGTCGACCACGCGCAGCACCAGCCACATGGCCACGGCGAGCGCGCACACCACCCAGGCCGAGACCGCGTGGACGTGGGCGGTGGCCGCCCAGTCGAACGGCATGCGCTTGATCTCGCTGCGGTCGCCCGCGTGCGGACCGGAACCGGTGACCACGGTGCCCGCCGCGATCAGCACCAGGGTGGTCGCGATCAGGGCCCAGGAGAGCTTGCGCACCGGGCCGGGAACGCGCGGCCGGGGAGCGGTGTCGCCCTCGCGGGTGCGCTGCCAGGTGACCGTGGTGACCGTGATCAGCGAGGTGGCGAGCAGGAAGTGCCCGGCCACGCTGTACGGGTTGAGCCCCGTCAGGACGGTGATGCCGCCGAGGACCGCGTTGCCCATCACGATGAAGAACTGGAGCCAGCCGAGTTTCGTCAGCGACCGGCGCCACGGCTTGGCCGAGCGGGCCGCGACGATGCACCAGCCAACGGCCGCGCAGAGCACGTACGTCAGCATGCGGTTGCCGAACTCGATGGCCCCGTGGAAGCCCTGCTCCTGGGTCACGATCAGGCTGTCGTCCGTGCACTTGGGCCAGGTGTCGCAGCCGAGACCGGAGCCGGTCAGCCGTACCGCGCCGCCGGTGACGACGATGAGCACGCTCATGACGAGCGCGGCGAGGGCGGCCCGCCGGACGATCCGGGGTGACGGGGTCCAGCGGTTGGCGAGGTAAGCGAGAGGGGTCAACACGGCCCTTATCGTACGCGGAGCCTTGTGCAAACTTTCACGAGGGGGTGTCCGCGGGCCCGCCCGGCGCCGCGTCCGGCGCGACGGCCCTGCGGAACCGGGCTCCCGCGGGGTCGCCTTCCTCGTGCCACCAGACGTGGACGCGCCAAGGGATGCCGTCCCCGGGGTAGTCGGTGGACGCCGCGAACCCGCGTATCAATTCGGCGCCTATGTCCTCTGCTGTCCTGTTCCTCACTTCTGTTCCGCTGTGCCATGGATGTTCCTGTACGTTCCACAGTCCGTCAGGACCGCGCACCTCGAAGCGCCACACCGCGAGCCAGGGCGTGACCTCCAGCATCGTGCGCACCTGTTCGGCGCCGAGGTGCAGGCGGGCGGCGATCTCGGGCTCGGCCACGCCCTGGATGCGGGCCGCCACCACGGCCTGGGGCAGCAGTGGTTCGGGCAGCAGGCCCCGCGCGCGCAGGCTCACCAGGGAGGCGAAGGACAGGAAGCGCAGCCGCAGTTCGAGCTGGCGGCCGATGTGGTCGAGGGCCTCCTCCGCCTCCTGGGCCTCCTCCGCACCGGGGGCCGCGAGCAGCAGCCGGCGGAAACCGCCCTCCGCGTCCACCGCCCAGGCCACCGCCTCCTCGGCGGAGCCCAGCTCCGCGAGACGGTCCCCGAGGAACACCTTGGCCTGCGCGAGGCCGCGCCGGTTGACCGGATCCCGCTGGTCCAGGCCCGCCCACACCTCGACCGCCGCCCGGGTCAGGTCCAGGGCGCGCTCGCCCGCCGCCCGCTCCATCGCGCTCGGGCCGGACTCGGCCTCCGGGCCCAGCGGGTAGCGGGGCAGCCGCACCTTGTCGCTCAGCGGCCAGGACAGCCAGACCCCCTGGTTGATCAGGCCCCGGGCGTACCAGCGGGCGTACTCCGGGGCGTGCCCGGCCGCCTGCTGCGCATGCCGCAGCCCCTCCTCCACGGCCGAGAGGGCACCCGCCCGGTCACCGCCCGCGAACCGGCGGGCCGCCAGGTCGCCCAGGCGCAGACCGAGCCGCGCTGCACACTCCGGATCGGTCCGCGCCGGTTCGCGCAGCGCGCCGATCAGCTCCGTCAGCAGCGCCTCGGCCTCGGCCGGCGCCGCCCGTGCGGCCCCCGACCGGATCCGCGCCCATTGCGCGTCCAGCCGTAGAACGTCTTCCCGCTGCGCCATTGCCGCCCCCCGGCGTCCTGGTGTGCACCGCCCCCTCGGGGCGGCGCCCATCCTCCTGCCAGGCCAACGTCCGGGGGAAGGGATTCACTCCCAGCGGAACAGCTTCGCGGCGGCGCCGAGTCCCAGGACGGCCCAGGCGGCGAGCACGGCCACGTCCCCCCACGGCAGCCCGGCGCCGTGCCGGAGCACCTCGCGCAGCCCGTCGGAGAGCGCCGAGATCGGCAGCAGCCCCAGAGCGGACTGCACGGATCCGGGGAACTTCTCCATCGGCACGATCACCCCGCCGCCGACCAGCAGCAGCAGGAACACCAGGTTGGCGGCGGCCAGCGTGGCCTCGGCCTTGAGGGTGCCCGCCATCAGCAGGCCGAGCCCGGAGAAGGCGGCGGTGCCCAGCAGGACGAGCGCGGCGACCGCGAGCGGGTTGCCGTGCGGGGCCCAGCCCAGCGCGAGGGCGATCGCCGTCAGCAGCGCGATCTGGAGCACCTCGGTGACCAGTACGGACAGCGTCTTGGCGGTCATCAGCGCCCAGCGCGGCAGCGGCGAGGCGCCGAGCCGCTTGAGCACCCCGTAGCGGCGGTCGAAGCCGGTGGCGATGGCCTGCCCGGTGAAGGCGGTGGACATCACGGCCAGCGCCAGGATGCCGGGGGCGAGGAAGTCGACCCGCTTCTCGGCGCCCCCCGCTTCCAGGGGCACGGTGACGATGTCGACGGCGGAGAACAGCACCAGCAGCAGCGCCGGGATGATCACGGTCAGCAGCAGCTGCTCCCCGTTGCGCAGCAGCATCCGGGTCTCCAGCGCGGTCTGCGCCAGGATCATGCGGGACGCGGGCGCGGCCCCCGGGGCGGGGGTGAACGTACCGGCGCTCATGCGCGCAGCTCCTTGCCCGTGAGTTCCAGGAAGACGTCTTCGAGGCTGTGCCGCTCCACCGAGAGGCTGTTCGGCATCACCCCGTTCTGGGCGCACCAGGAGGCGACGGTGGCCAGCAGCTGCGGGTCCACGGCGCCGGTGACCCGGTAGACGCCCGCGGTGAGCTCGGCGGCCTCGGTGCCGTCGGGCAGCGCCTTGAGCAGCGAGCCGAGGTCGAGGGCCGGCCGGCCGGTGAAGCGCAGGGTGTTCTCGGCGCCGCCGCGGCACAGCTGCTCGGGGCTGCCGTGGGCGATGACCCGGCCGGCGTCGACGATGGCGACCTCGTCCGCGAGCTGCTCGGCCTCGTCCATGTGGTGGGTGGTGAGGACGACGCAGACCCCGTCGGCGCGCAGTTCCCGTACGAGGTCCCAGGTCGCCCGGCGGGCCTGCGGGTCGAGCCCGGCGGTCGGCTCGTCCAGGAAGACCAGCTCGGGGCGGCCGACCACGGCCATGGCCAGGGCCAGGCGCTGCTGCTGGCCGCCGGAGAGACGGCGGTAGGCGGTACGGCCGCAGCCGCCCAGCCCGAGCCGCTCGACCAGGACGTCCACGTCGAGGGGGCGGGCGTACAGCTTGGCCATGTGGCGCAGCATCTCGACGGCGCGGGCGCCGGAGTAGACCCCGCCGGACTGGAGCATCACACCGATCCGCGGGCGCAGCGCCCCGGCCTGGGCGACCGGGTCGAGACCGAGGACGCGGACGGTGCCGGCGTCGGGGCGGAGGTAGCCCTCGCAGGTCTCCACGGTGGTGGTCTTGCCCGCGCCGTTGGGGCCGAGGACCGCGGTGACCGAGGCCTTGCGGACGGTGAGGTCGAGACCGTCCACCGCTGTTTTGGGCCCGTACCGCTTCACCAGTCCGCGGATCTCCACGGCGGGGTCATTGCTCATGCGGGTGAGTCTACGGAGCCCCGGAAACGGTCCCGGATCCCGGGGTGGAGGGGTTTCGGACGTGCGTACCGATGACTTTTTCGGATGCGTGTCCTTGATGGACCAGTCGGTTTCGGTGATCTTTTCTGCCCTTCGGAGTGTGCAGTGCCCGGGGACCGCCGTGGGTGAGGGATCGCTGGTGGGAGCCGTGCACCGGCGCACCGAAAGGCTCGGCACGGACGCGGAGCAATGCCGTCCGCTTAACTCTGCGTAGATAAATTAGGTAACCCTTAGTGATAGAGGCCACCAGGGGTGGCGTCCGTCACGGCTTGTCGGGGCTGGACTAATTACGCAACAATGGCGTTGTGAAATACGGCGAACGGATGATCGAGACCCCCCAGGGGGAACTCGCTACCGGGGAGCGGTCAACCCGCAACCGGGTCGCGCGCTCCATCCTGGACCACGGTCCCTCGACCGTCGCCGACCTCGCAGCGCGTCTCGGCCTCACCCAGGCCGCCGTCCGCCGCCACCTCGACACGCTCGTCGCCGACGACGTGGTCGAGCCCCGTGAGCAGCGCGTCTACGGTGCGCGCACCCGGGGCCGGCCCGCCAAGGTCTTCGCGCTCACCGACTGCGGCCGCGACGCGTTCGACCAGTCCTACGACTCGCTCGCCGCGGACGCACTGCGCTGGATCGCGCAGGCCGCCGGCGGGGGCGAGCAGGGAGAGGCGGCCGTCGCCGCCTTCGCCAGGGCGCGCATGGACGCACAGGCCGAGACCTACCGGGAGAGCCTGGACGCCGCCGCCCCCGCGGAACGCACCGAGGCCCTTGCCAAGGCGTTGACCGCGGACGGGTACGCTGCTACGGCGAAGAGCGCTCCCGGTCCGCACAGCGGTGAACAGCTCTGCCAGCACCACTGCCCGGTCGCCCATGTCGCCGAGCAGTTCCCGCAGCTCTGCGAGGCGGAGACCGAGGTCTTCTCCCGCCTGCTCGGGACGCACGTGCAGCGCCTCGCCACGATCGCCCACGGCGACGGGGTGTGCACCACTTTCATCCCGCGAGGCGCGGGCACCACCCAGAACGACACATCAGCATCTGCAAGCACGGCCGGGAGGAACCCCGCATGACCACGGAGACTGCTCACCCTGAGCTCGATGGCCTGGGCACCTACGAATACGGCTGGGCCGACTCCGACGCGGCCGGCGCCGCTGCGAAGCGTGGCCTGTCCGAGGACGTCGTCCGGGACATCTCGGCGAAGAAGAACGAGCCCGAGTGGATGCTGAAGCTCCGCCTCAAGGGCCTGAAGCTCTTCGACAAGAAGCCCATGCCGACCTGGGGCTCCGACCTCTCCGGCATCGACTTCGACAACATCAAGTACTTCGTGCGCTCCACCGAGAAGCAGGCCGCTTCGTGGGAGGACCTGCCCGAGGACATCAAGAGCACGTACGACAAGCTCGGCATCCCGGAGGCGGAGAAGCAGCGCCTCGTCGCCGGTGTCGCGGCCCAGTACGAGTCCGAGGTCGTCTACCACCAGATCCGCGAGGACCTGGAGGAGCAGGGCGTCATCTTCCTCGACACGGACACCGCGCTCAAGGAGCACCCGGAGCTCTTCCAGGAGTACTTCGGCACGGTCATCCCGGTCGGCGACAACAAGTTCGCGTCGCTGAACACCGCCGTGTGGTCGGGCGGCTCGTTCATCTACGTGCCCAAGGGCGTCAAGGTCGACATCCCGCTCCAGGCCTACTTCCGCATCAACACGGAGAACATGGGCCAGTTCGAGCGGACGCTGATCATCGTCGACGAGGACGCGTACGTCCACTACGTCGAGGGCTGCACCGCCCCGATCTACTCCTCGGACTCGCTGCACAGCGCCGTGGTCGAGATCATCGTGAAGAAGGGCGGCCGCTGCCGCTACACGACGATCCAGAACTGGTCGAACAACGTCTACAACCTGGTCACCAAGCGCGCCGTGGCGTACGAGGGCGCGACCATGGAGTGGATCGACGGCAACATCGGTTCCAAGGTCACCATGAAGTACCCGGCCGTCTACCTGATGGGCGAGCACGCCAAGGGCGAGACCCTGTCCATCGCCTTCGCGGGCGAGGGCCAGCACCAGGACGCCGGCTCCAAGATGGTCCACATGGCGCCGAACACCTCCTCGAACATCGTCTCCAAGTCGGTGGCGCGAGGCGGCGGCCGCACCTCGTACCGCGGTCTGGTCGAGATCGGCGAGGGCGCCCACGGCTCCAAGTCGAACGTGCTCTGCGACGCGCTCCTGGTCGACACGATCTCCCGCTCGGACACGTACCCGTACGTGGACGTCCGCGAGGACGACGTCTCCATGGGCCACGAGGCCACCGTCTCCAAGGTCTCCGAGGACCAGCTCTTCTACCTGATGAGCCGCGGTCTGACGGAGTTCGAGGCCATGGCCATGATCGTGCGCGGCTTCGTCGAGCCCATCGCGCGCGAGCTGCCCATGGAGTACGCGCTGGAGCTCAACCGGCTGATCGAGCTGCAGATGGAGGGCTCGGTCGGTTAATCCCGGCCGACCGCCCTTCCCGCAGCACATTCTTTAGACGTAGACACGAGAGCGAGCAAGACGACAGCCATGGCTGAGGCTCAGAACATTCCGGCGGGTTCGACCACCGCCGGCGCGATCGCGGTGGCCGCCGAGTCCACCGTCGCCACCCGGATGAGCGCACCCCCGTCCTTCGACGTGGCGGACTTCCCCGTCCCCCACGGCCGCGAGGAGGAGTGGCGGTTCACCCCGCTGGCGCGCCTGCGTGGTCTGCACGACGGCACCGCGGTCGCCAACGGCACGATGAAGGCCCAGATCGACGCGCCCGAGGGCGTCACCGTCGAGTCGGTGGAGCGCGACGACGCGCGCATCGGCAAGGCCGGCACCCCGGTGGACCGGATCGCCGCCCAGGCGTTCACGTCCTTCGCCAAGGCCACGGTCGTCACCGTGCCCAAGGAGGCCGTCCTGACCGAGCCGGTGCGCGTCTCGCTGCACGGCGAGGGCGGCACGACCTTCGGGCACACCGTCTTCGACGTCCAGGCCTTCGCCGAGGCCGTCATCGTCATCGACCACACCGGTGACGGCGTGCGCGCCGCCAACGTCGACTTCCTCGTCGGCGACGGCGCCAAGCTCACCGTCGTCTCCGTGCAGGACTGGGACGACACCGCCGTCCACTGCTCCCAGCACAACACGCTGGTCGGCCGCGACGCGACCTTCAAGTCGATCGTGGTCACCTTCGGCGGCGACGTCGTGCGCCTGCACCCGCGGATCAGCTACGCGGGCCCCGGCGGTGAGGCCGAGCTCCTCGGCCTGTACTTCACGGACGCCGACCAGCACCAGGAGCACCGCCTCCTGGTCACGCACGACGCCCCGCACTGCAAGTCGCACGTGGTCTACAAGGGCGCGCTCCAGGGCGAGGGCGCCCACGCCGTCTGGATCGGCGACGTCCTCATCGAGAAGAGCGCCGAGGGCACCGACACCTACGAGATGAACCGCAACCTCGTCCTGACGGACGGCGCGCGGGTCGACTCGGTGCCGAACCTGGAGATCGAGACCGGCGAGATCGTCGGGGCCGGCCACGCCTCCGCGACCGGCCGCTTCGACGACGAGCAGCTCTTCTACCTCCAGGCCCGCGGCATCCCGGCCGACGAGGCCCGGCGCCTGGTCGTGCGCGGCTTCTTCGCCGAGCTCGTCCAGCAGATCGGTGTCCCGGACATCGAGGAGCGCCTGCTCGCCAAGATCGAGACCGAGCTCGAGGCGTCCGTCTGATGACCTACGTCAAGGCCTGCGCGCTGAGCGAGCTGGAGGAGAACACCCCGAAGCGGGTGGAACTCGACGGCACGCCGGTGTCCATCGTCTCCACCGAGGGGGAGGTGTTCGCGATCAACGACATCTGCTCGCACGCGAACGTCTCGCTCTCGGAGGGCGAGGTCGAGGACTGCATGATCGAGTGCTGGCTGCACGGGTCCTCGTTCGACCTGCGCACCGGCAAGCCGTCCGGTCTGCCCGCGACCCGCCCGGTTCCCGTATACCCCGTAAAGATCGAAGGGGGCGACGTGCTCGTCTCCCTCACCCAGGAGTCCTGAGGTATCCATGGCAACGCTTGAAATCCACGACCTGCACGTCTCCGTCGAGACCGGTGACTCGGCGAGTGGCGCCCGCGAGATCCTCAAGGGTGTCGACCTCACCGTCAAGGCCGGCGAGACGCACGCCATCATGGGTCCGAACGGCTCCGGCAAGTCGACGCTGGCCTACTCGCTCGCCGGTCACCCGAAGTACACCATCACCAGCGGCACCGTGACCCTCGACGGCGAAGACGTCCTGGAGATGTCCGTCGACGAGCGCGCCCGCGCCGGCGTCTTCCTCGCCATGCAGTACCCGGTCGAGGTCCCCGGCGTCTCGGTCTCCAACTTCCTGCGCACGTCGGCCACCGCCATCCGCGGCGAGGCCCCGAAGCTGCGTACCTGGGTGAAGGAGGTCAAGTCCGCGATGGAGCAGCTCCAGATGGACCCGGCCTTCGCCGAGCGCAACGTCAACGAGGGCTTCTCCGGCGGTGAGAAGAAGCGCCACGAGATCCTCCAGCTGGAGCTCCTCAAGCCGAAGATCGCGATCCTCGACGAGACCGACTCCGGCCTCGACGTCGACGCCCTGCGCATCGTCTCCGAGGGCGTCAACCGCGTCCGCGAGACCGGTGAGGTCGGCACCCTGCTGATCACCCACTACACGCGCATCCTGCGCTACATCAAGCCCGACTTCGTGCACGTGTTCGCGAACGGCCGCATCGCCGAGTCCGGTGGCGCCGAGCTGGCGGACCAGCTGGAGGCCGAGGGCTACGACAAGTACGTGAAGGGTGGCGCGACCGCGTGACACAGCTGCCTGGCCTCCTCGACATCGAGGCGATCCGCAAGGACTTCCCCCTTCTGGATCGTGTGGTCCACGACGGGAAGAAGATCGTTTACCTGGACAACGCGGCGACTTCGCAGAAGCCGCGCCAGGTGCTCGACGCGCTGAACGAGTACTACGAGCAGCACAACGCCAACGTCCACCGCGGCGTGCACGTGCTCGCCGAGGAGGCCACGGCGCTGTACGAGGGCGCCCGCGACAAGGTCGCCGCCTTCATCAACGCGCCGAGCCGCGACGAGGTGATCTTCACCAAGAACGCCTCGGAGTCGCTCAACCTGGTCGCCAACATGCTCGGCTGGGCGGACGAGCCCTACCGGGTCGACCGCGAGACCGAGATCGCCATCACGGAGATGGAGCACCACTCCAACATCGTCCCGTGGCAGCTGCTCTCGCAGCGCACCGGCGCGAAGCTGAAGTGGTTCGGCCTCACCGACGACGGCCGGCTCGACCTGTCCAACATCGAAGAGGTCATCACGGAGAAGACGAAGATCGTCTCCTTCACGCTGGTCTCCAACATCATGGGCACGATCAACCCGGTCGAGGCGATCGTCCGGCGCGCGCAGGAGGTCGGCGCGCTGGTGCTGATCGACGCCTCGCAGGCCGCTCCGCACATGCCGCTGGACGTCCAGGCGCTCGGCGCCGACTTCGTGGCCTTCACCGGCCACAAGATGTGCGGCCCGACCGGCATCGGCGTGCTCTGGGGCCGCCAGGAGCTCCTGGAGGACCTGCCTCCGTTCCTCGGCGGCGGCGAGATGATCGAGACCGTGTCGATGCACGCCTCGACGTACGCCCCGGCGCCCCACAAGTTCGAGGCGGGTACGCCCCCGATCGCCCAGGCCGTCGGCCTCGGCGCGGCCGTGGACTACCTCACCGCGATCGGCATGGACAAGATCGCCGCGCACGAGCACGCGATCACCGAGTACGCGGTGAAGCGCCTCCTGGAGGTCCCCGACCTGCGGATCATCGGCCCCACCACGGCCGAGGACCGCGGCGCCGCGATCTCCTTCACGCTCGGTGACATCCACCCCCACGACGTAGGCCAGGTCCTGGACGAGCAGGGCATCGCGGTCCGCGTGGGACACCACTGCGCCCGCCCGGTCTGCCTGCGCTACGGAATTCCCGCGACCACGCGAGCGTCTTTCTACCTGTACTCCTCTCCGGCCGATGTCGACGCGCTGATCGACGGGCTGGAGCACGTACGGAACTTCTTCGGCTGACGAGGGCGACGAGGACGACGCAGTGAAGCTGGATTCGATGTACCAGGAACTGATCCTGGACCACTACAAGCACCCGCACGGGCGTGGCCTGCGCGACGGCGACGCCGAGGTGCACCACGTCAACCCGACGTGCGGCGACGAGATCACGCTGCGCGTGAAGTACGACGGCGAGACGCTCACCGACGTCTCGTACGAGGGCCAGGGCTGCTCCATCAGCCAGGCCAGCGCGTCCGTGCTGAACGAGCTGCTCGTCGGCAAGGAGCTGGCCGAGGCGCAGAAGATCCAGGGCGTGTTCCTGGAGATGATGCAGTCGAAGGGCAAGATCGAGCCCGACGAGGCCATGGAGGAGGTGCTGGAGGACGCGGTCGCGTTCGTCGGCGTCTCCAAGTACCCGGCTCGCGTGAAGTGTGCCCTGCTGAGCTGGATGGCCTGGAAGGACGCGACCGCCCAGGCACTGGGCGACGGCGCGGAGAGGAAGACGGCATGACCGAGAACGCGACGCCCCCCGAGGCGTCGATCAAGCCCGCCACCGAGGAGGAGGTCCGCGAGGCCCTCTACGACGTGGTCGACCCCGAGCTGGGCATCGACGTCGTCAACCTGGGCCTGATCTACGGCATCCACATCGACGACGCGAACATCGCCACCCTCGACATGACGCTGACCTCGGCGGCCTGCCCGCTGACGGACGTCATCGAGGACCAGGCGAAGTCGGCGACGGACGGCATCGTGAACGAGCTCCGGATCAACTGGGTCTGGATGCCGCCGTGGGGCCCGGACAAGATCACGGACGACGGCCGCGAGCAGCTGCGCGCGCTCGGCTTCAACGTCTGAGCCACCCGCTCCACGAAGGGCCCCCGGCACTGCGCCGGGGGCCCTTCGCGTGCTCCGGGCGCTCCCGGGAGGCCCTCCGTGTTCGTCCGGCGGACGATTGACGTGCACCGGAAGTTGGCCACGGTGGCCGAACCTGCTCGACGGCCGTCACGGCGTGACGCGGTTCGCGCCCGGCTCGACCCATGGGGACGGGACACCGATGAAGAAGCAGCTTGGTATCGCAGGGATCGCGGCGCTGGTCGTCGCCGGGACGGTCACGGTGGCTCCGGCCCAGGCGGTGACGTACGGGACGCCGACCATCAGCCTGTCCGCGGCGTACCTGTCCGGCGCGGTCGGCGCGGTCGGGGACCCGGTGGTCGACGTGACCGTGGGGCAGAGCGGCGCCGACGTGTCCGCGCTGACGGTCAGCGCGTCCGCGTCGAGCAAGGCCTCGGTCGCCGGGACCGGCGACGTGACCGTCACCGGGACCGGGGCGGTGCGCCAGCTGGCCGTCGCGGCGCGCGGCCGCGGCTACACCAACCTCACCGTCAAGGTGACGGGGCTGGGCGGCAAGAGCGCCACCAAGACCCTGTCGTACGCCGTCTCCTCCGCCGTGCAGAACCCGGCCGACGCCCGGTACTTCACCGGCGCCTCCGACTCCTCGGCCGCCGTGGACGTCGGCGGCGGCTACACCGTCGTCGCCGATGACGAGAGCAACGTGCTGCGCCTGTACGACCGTTCCCGCTCGGCCGCCCCGGTCCGCACCTGGGACTTCAGCTCGCAGCTCGGCGTGACCAAGGAAGTGGACATCGAGGGGGCGACCCTGGTCGGGAACACCATCTACTGGACGGGCTCGCTCGGCAACAACAAGGACGGCGAGTACAAGGCGCCCCGGAACACGGTGTTCACCACCACCGTCAGCGGCTCCGGAGCGGGTACGCAGCTCGCGTACGGGCGCTCGTACCAGAAGCTCCGCGACGACCTGGTGGCCTGGGACAAGGCGAACGGGAACCGCTACGGCTTCGCGGCCGGGACGGCCGCCGGCGAGGTGCCCAAGCAGATCGACGGCTTCAACGTGGAGGGGCTGGAGTTCGCGCCGGGCTCGACCACCACCGCCTACCTGGGCTTCCGGGCCCCGCTGGCCCCGGCGGTGCCCGGCGGCAAGGCGCTGGTCGTGCCGGTGACCAACTTCGACAAGGTGCTCTCCAGCGGCTCCAAGGCCACCTTCGGGGCGGGCATCGAGCTCGACCTCGGCGGCCTCGCCG
This sequence comes from Streptomyces sp. WM6372, assembly GCF_001279655.1. Taxonomy (NCBI): domain Bacteria; kingdom Bacillati; phylum Actinomycetota; class Actinomycetes; order Kitasatosporales; family Streptomycetaceae; genus Streptomyces; species Streptomyces sp. WM6372. The sequence goes on from NZ_LGDB01000036.1 coordinate 110,878, forward strand.
TCCGCGACATCCGCAAGAACGCGGCGAACCAGTACCTGATCCTGGCCGGCTCCTGGGCCGCGGACGACAACTCGGACCCGTACGCGCTCTACCAGTGGGACGGCGTCGCCGGCCACGCCCCGGTCAAGCGGGCCGACCTGCCGACGACGGACCCGGGCGGCTGGGAGGCCATCGTGGACGTACCGGACCTGTCGGTGCCGGGCGCGCGGGTCCAGCTGATCACGGACAGCGGCTCGGCCGACCTGTACGGGGACGGCACCGAGGCCAAGGACCTGACGCACGCGGAATGGAAGAAGTCCCGCGCTGCCTGGTTCACGCTGAACTGACGCCCGGGCCTGCTCCTGGGCCCGGCCCCGGGCCCGGCCCCGGGCCGGCGTCGCGGACGGCGGTCAGCGCCGCCGCGACGCCGGCCTCGATGTCCCGGATCGGGTAGAACACCTCGCGCACCACGCGTTCCCGGTCCACCACCAGCGTCAACCGCTTCAGCCGGCTCACCCCCGCGGCCCGGAACGTCGGCAGCCGCAGTGCCGCCGTCAGCGACAGCTCGGCGTCCGAGAGCAGCGGGAACCGCAGCCCCTCCGCCTCCGCGAACTCCCGCTGCTCGTCCGGCCGCTGGGTCGACACCCCGTGTACCGTCGCCCCGGCCGCCGTGAACTCCGCCAGCTGGTCCCGGTACGTACACGACTCGAACGTGCAGCCCCTGGCCCCCGGGATCCCCGCCCACCCCGGCGGGTAGGACTCGGCCCGGGCGTACGCGCCGGGGAAGCAGTACAGGACCGTGAAGGGCGTGTCCGCCACCGGATCCCGCACCTCCCCGAACCGGTCCGGCAGCACCAGCTCCGGCAGCCGCGTGCCGCGCAGCGCGTGCACCCGTTCCGCCTCCCGCGAGGACTCCTCCGTCGTCGCCGTCATCTCGCCTTCCCCCAGGACCCAGGCGTCTCCCCAGTCCTGGAGGGCCACCAGGACCGGCAGCAGCCCCCGCCCGCGCGGGGTCAGCCGGTACTCGTGCCGCACCGGGCGTTCCTGGTACGGCTCGCGCGTCAGCACCCCGGCTTCGACCAGCAGTTTCAGCCGCTCGGCCAGCACCTTCCGGGACGCCCCCAGCTCGCGCTGGAACGCGTCGAAGCGGTGCACGCCGCGCGCGGCGTCGCGCACGATCAGCAGCGTCCACCAGTCGCCCACCACGTCGAGGGCCTGGGCGATGGCGCAGTCCGCGTCGTCGAGGTGCGTGCGCTGGGCCATGGGCACTCCTTTGTCCGTTGACCCAAGGCTGTCATGCTGCCATAGTCCGTTCCCAAAAGGAACTTACTGCGATTCGGGGGAGTGGGCGGGCATGGGTGCAGGCAGGGGCAGGGGCAGGGGCGCGGGCGGCGGTGCGGGCAGGGGTGACGGCGGCGGCCTCGGCGCGGGCATGGTGCAGGGGTTCAAGGACGTGCCGCGCGTGGTGTGGCTGCTGGCGGCCGGGGTGTTCGTCAACGCCGTCGTCAGCTTCACCTTCGTCTTCGTCTTCCTGTACCTGACCGGCCCGCGCGGCCTCGGCGCCGCCCAGGCGGGCCTGGTCACTGGCATCGGCGGCGTCGGCCTCGTCGCCGGGAACTTCACCGGCGGCTGGTACGGGGACCGCTTCGGCCACCGCCGCGTGCTGTTGGCCGCCTCCACCGCCGGCGGCCTCGCCCTGATGTCCTTCCCGCTGCTGTCCACCGCCGGGCTCTACGCGGCCCTGCCGCTGGCCCAGTACGCCTCCGGCGTGGTCCGGGCCGCCAACTCCGCGCTGGTCGCCGTCACCGTCCCCGAGGGGGCCCGCCGACAGGCCTTCGCCGTCGTCCGCTGCGTCTCCAACGGCGGCTTCACCCTGGGCCCGCCGCTGGGAGCCCTGCTCGCGACCGGTCTCTCGTACGACTGGCTCTTCGTCGCCGACGGCCTCGGGACCCTCTTCTTCGCCCTCTGGACCGCGCGGGTCGTCCCGGCCCGCGGGGCCTCCCGCAGCGCCTCCCGCCCCGCCGCCGCGGCCCCGGACGGGGGTCTGGGCCGCGGGGTGTGGGAGGAGCTGCGGGCCAGGCCCGCCGTACTCGTCCTGCTCGGCGCGATCCTGGTGACCGACCTCGTCTACCGCCAGCAGTACGCCGCCTTCCCCGTCTTCCTCGCCGACCACGGGCTCGACACCCGGGCCTTCGGCTTCGTGATCGCCCTCAACGGGGGCGTCATCCTGCTGCTGGAGCTCCCGGCCGCCGTCGCCCTGCGCGCCCGGCCGCCGCTGCCCGTCATCGGCACCGGGATCGTGCTCGTCGGGGCCGGGTACGCGGCGCTGCTGGCCGGGGTGGGGGTCGCCAGTGTCGTGGTGATGATGGTGCTGCTCAGCCTCGGGGAGATCCTGTACAAGACCACCGCCACCGCCTACGTCGCCGACCGGGCGCCCGAGCACGCCATCGGGCGGTTCCAGAGCCTGTACGCGGGGGTCTCGGTCAGCGGCGTCGTCCTCGGGCCGCCGCTGGGCGGAGCCCTGTACGCGGCCGCGCCCGGGCTGCTGTGGCCGCTGTGCGCGGCGCTGGCGGCGGGCGCGGGCGGGGCGGTGCTGTACGTGTCACGGCGCGAGGCGCGGCGCGCCGGGGCGGCCGGGGAGCGACACGCGGCGCGACCGGCACATGAGACCGGTTCGCGACCTCGGGCCGTCGCCGGTTAGGTTTCGGGCATGACTGCTACGCGTACCACCGGCGCCGTCGCCGCCGGACTTGCCACCATCGCCTCCGACGGCACCGTCCTCGACACCTGGTTCCCCGCCCCCGAGCTGGTCGCCGAGCCCGGCCCGGCCGGCACCGAGCGCCTCACCGCCGACCAGGCCGTGCAGCTCCTGGGGGCCGCCGCGGCCAAGGCGATCCGCCTGGACGCGGTCCGCGACGTCGAGGTCGTAGCCGTCCGTACCGTGATCTCCTCCCTGGAGGACAAGCCGCTCGACGCGCACGACGCGTACCTGCGCCTGCACCTGCTCAGCCACCGCCTGGTCAAGCCGCACGGCCAGAGCCTGGAGGGCGTCTTCGGGCTGCTGGCCAACGTCGCCTGGACCTCGCTGGGCCCGGTCGCCGTGGACCAGGTGGAGGCCGTACGGCTGAACGCGCGCGCCGAGGGCCTGTACCTCCAGGTCACCTCGATCGACAAGTTCCCGCGGATGACGGACTACGTCGCCCCCAAGGGCGTGCGCATCGCCGACGCGGACCGGGTCCGCCTGGGCGCGCACCTCGCCGAGGGCACCACCGTCATGCACGAGGGCTTCGTCAACTTCAACGCCGGCACCCTCGGCACCTCCATGATCGAGGGCCGCATCTCGGCGGGCGTCGTGGTCGGCGACGGCTCCGACATCGGCGGCGGCGCGTCGACGATGGGCACCCTCTCGGGCGGCGGCAAGCAGATCATCTCGATCGGCGAGCGCTGCCTGATCGGCGCCGAGGCGGGCGTGGGCATCGCGCTGGGCGACGAGTGCATCGTCGAGGCCGGGCTGTACGTGACCGCGGGCACCCGCGTCACCCTCCCGGACGGCCAGATCGTCAAGGCCCTGGAGCTCTCGGGCGCCGGCAACATCCTCTTCCGCCGCAACTCGGTCACGGGCACGGTCGAAGCCCGCCCGAACAACGCGGTCTGGGGCGGCCTGAACGAGGTCCTCCACTCCCACAACTGACGCCCGCGGGCCCCGGCGGCCCCGGTAATGGCCACGACGCCCTCATCACCCCGGCAGGGGCGGTGAGGGCGTCGCGCATCTCCGGCTCCGGAACGCCCTCCCGCCCCGAGCGCGGGGGGACGCGGGAGTTCAGCGGAGGGGGATGGTGCGGATCAGGCCGGCGAAGGCTTCTTCCTCCGCCTCGGTCAGCTCGACCGACTCCATCGGGTGCGTGGCGGCGCTGCGCTGGGCAGGGATGACCGCGACCCCCTCGTACGCGCCCGGCTCCGGGTGGTGGAAGCGGGCGTCCCACAGCATGTGCCCGAGGCCGAGCACCCACGCGAGGGCGGCCACGATCAGGACGGCCAGGCCGATTTCCTGGACGAGGGAGATAGTGGGGAACACGCGGTCCTCCGGGGGATACGGGGGGACATGGGCGAGCGTGGGGCCACTCAACACCACAACCCGGGTCGAATGGGTCATGATGTGGCGAGCGTCACGCCAGGGGCGAAAGTCCCGACTTCTCCCCAGGTGTCCTCCGGCGCTCGCGCTCAGTGCGCCGCCAGGCTGAGCTTGAACCCCTCGTGGCTGCGCGCGAAGCCCAGGCGTTCGTAGAACCGGTGGGCGTCCGCCCGCCGCTTGTTGCTGGTCAGCTGGACCAGACCGCAGCCGCGCCCGCGCGCCCGCTCCACCGCCAACCGCATCAGCTCCGCGCCGAGCCCGTCGCCCCTCCGGTCCGGCCGGATCCGTACCGCCTCCACCAGCGCCCGCTCCCGCCCGCCCTGGCCGAGGCCCGGGACGTACGTCAGCTGGAGGCAGCCGACCACCGCGCCGCCCGGCCCGGGCTCGCAGAGGACCAGCATCTCGTTGCGGGCGTCCGCCTCGATCGCGGCGAACGCCCGCTCGTGAGCCTCGCCGACCTCGGCCCGCTCCTCGCCGGCGTCCGCCAGCAGGGCCAGTACGACGGGCAGGTCCTCACGGGTGGCGATACGGAAGATCATGGCCGGAAGTGTCGCAGGGCCCCCGGGCACGACGGCGTCCGGGGCCCTGCCGCTCAAGAGCGCACCGCGGTTACGGGCGGAAGCGCAGCACCTGCGGGTCGTGGTCGCTGTTCTGCGCCGAGAACTCCGCGTTGATGTGCACGCTGTCGTACGTGAAGTTCTTGACCGCCGGGCTGGTCAGGATCTGGTCCAGCACCTGCGCGTTGCCCTGGTACACGTACGAGTAGCGCTCCGCCTTCGGCAGCGACTTGATCGCCGAGTACAGCGCTCCGCCGTCCTCCAGCGCCTGCGTGGTCGCCGAGAACTCGAAGTCGTTGATGTCGCCGACGGCGAGGACGCTCGCGTGCTTGTCGGCCGCCAGAAGCTGCTTGACGAAGCCGTTCACGGCCTGCGCCTGGAGCAGCCGCTTGGCCTCCGAGGAGCGCACCGGCGGCTGGTGGACCGAGGTCAGGCCCTCGTCGCCGCCCTTGGAGCCGAAGTGGTTGGCGATCACGAAGACCGTCTTGCCCTTGAAGACGAACTCGCCGGCCAGCGGCTTGCGGCTGTCGGCCCACGCCGGGTTCGCGGGGTCGATCCGGCCGGGGGAGTGGGTCAGGGCGGCCTTGCCGTCCACCTGCGTCACGCCGGTCGCGGTCACCGAGTCGCCCGCCGCGCGGTCCGTGAAGGAGACGCGGGCCGGGTTGAACAGGAACACCTGGCGGATGTTGCCGCCGGGCTCGCCACCGTCCTTGTTGTTGTCGGGGTTGACGGTGCGCCACTGGTACGCCGGGCCGCCGGCCGCCGCGATCGCCGCCGTGAACTTCGTCAGCGTCTGCTCCGCGGACACCGTGCCGTCGTTCTTGGCGCCGTTGTCGTCCTGGATCTCCTCCAGGGCCAGGATGTCGGGCGAGGCGAGGTTCGCGACGACGGCCTTCGCCAGGTTGTCGAACTTCTCCTGCGGGTCGCTCGGGTCGAGGTTCTCCACGTTGTACGTGGCCACCGCGAGCTCGTTCGCCGCCTGCGCCTTGGTCTTCTCGGGGGCGAGGGTGCCCGCCTTGACGGTGCCGAGGGTGCGGGCCACCAGGGTGTAGCCGCCGAACTGGTTGAAGTCCAGCGGGCCCTCGGTGGTGCCGGTCAGCTTGTCGCCGACGTTGGCCACCGGGAAGGGCTGCTGCGCGAGGGGCGCCAGCTGCTGGATCTGCAGGCGGCCGGTGTTCTGGGCCTCGTACGAACCGTAGAGCGTTCCGCCGCGCTTGGCGGTGTTCTCCCAGCCCTTCACCGTGACCCACAGCTCCGCGTGCGGGTCGGTGGCGCCGACCACCCGCGAGGTGCCGATCTTCACGTTCATGCCCTCGAGGGACTCGTAGAAGTCCAGGGCGTAGCGCGAGGGCTCCAAGGCCAGGCCGTTGATGCTGCCGGCGGCGGCCGGGTCGCCCGCCGGGGCGTACTCGGCGGGCACGTTGTACTCGTTGATCGCGGTGGCCTCGGGCAGCGCGTTGCCCGAGGAGACCACGGTCACGACCGGCTTGGAGATCTGGGTGACCGACTGGTTGCCGGAGGAGACGCCGCCGGGGACGTACTCGCCGACCAGGCCGGAGACCTTGACCGCGTCGCCGACGGCGACGGTCGGGACGGAGCTGGTGAAGACGAAGACGCCCTCGCTGGTCGCGTCGTTGTCGTCGGCGTCCGGGTCCTGCATCCAGAAGCCGCGCGAGCCGTACGTGCGCACGCCCGTCACGATGCCGGTGACATCGGCGACCTGCTTGCCGTTGAGCGGCGATATGCGGGTGGTGCCCTGGATGTCGTGGATGCGTATCGGATCGGCGGACGCGGTGCCTTCGGCCGCGTCGGCGGTGCCCGCCAGCAGGCCGGTGGCCAGGGCGGTGGCGACGAGTGCCGAGACGGCGGCGGAACGGGGATGCGAGGAGCGCATGGTCAAGAACTCCGGTGTGTGGAAGACGAAAGCGAGAGGGGTGTTGCGTGTGTTTGGCGGGATATGTGCGGAGGCAGAGCGGCCGGGCCGCAGGCGATCCGCAGGAATCCCGGAGGTCCCCATATATCTACGCGCGTCAATTTCCTGTGTGACCAGGGAAGTTGTCAAGGTCTCCAGGGGATACGGAAGCTGACTGTGGGATGAACCAAAGGAGATGGCCCCCCGGGCGCGCCCGATATGCGTCTACGCTGGTGCGCCGGACGGCCGCCCCGCGGCGGCCCGACCAGCGCCCCGGGGCAGTCGCACCACCGTCCCGCGGGGCCGTGCCCCATCGCCCCACCGCGTTCGCGAGGAGACCTCCCCATGTCCGCAGAGCCGCACCCCACGCTGCCGCCGGTACGGCTGCCCTCCGATGCGGAACTGGCCCGCGACGCCCTCGTCGCCCCGCTGTTCGCCCGCGCCGTACGGCTGGCCCGCTGGGCGGGGCCGCACACCCGCGTGGACGCCGGCGGCGAACTCGCCGCCGCGCAGCTGCCCGAGGCCGCCGCCGCGCTGGGCTTCGACGCCGCCGACGAGGACGGCCCGATGCTCGCGAGCCAGGCCTGGCGGGTGGCCGTGGACACCGGCCTCGTCGACGTGGCCGACCCGGACGGCGGCGACGGCGACGCCGAGGACGGCGACGAGGAGTCGGGCACCGCCGTACCCGGCGAGGACCTGGCCCTGGTGACCGGCGGCGCGCCCGGCGAGGTGCTCGGCCTGTGGCTGGCGGCACTGGACACCGTGCTGGCGGACGCGGCCGTGCCCGATCTGGACGACCTCGTCGACGCGTTGGACGCGGGCGGCGAGATCGACTTCGACCGGCTGGACTGGAACCCGAGCCGCGAGGCGGACTTCCTCGACGGGGTCCTCGCCAACCTCTACCTGCTCACCGTCTCCGGGCACGGGGCCTCGGACGGGCCGATTCCGCTGCCGGTGCTCGCCGCTTCGATGGTCATCCCCGAGGACATGGGCGAGCCGACCGACGCCGTGCTGGAGCAGGTCTCGGACGCGATGATGCGCCTCGACGACCAGTTCCGGCAGCTGGAGCCGATCGGGCTCGTCGAGTTCCGGCCCGTGGACGAGGCGCTGATGGCGGAGGCGGACGACGAGGAGTTCGCCGCGGCCGGCTCCGCGGCCGGTTCGGCCGCCGGCGAGGCCGACGACGAGGACGTCTCCCGGTACGGGCTGGTACGGCTGACCCCGCTCGGCCTGTACGGGATCCGCGCCCGCATGCTGGAGGCCGGGGTCACCGCCCCCGCCGTCGGCGAACTGGCCGACAAGGGCGCGGACGCCCTGCTCGACGCGGTCTCCGGATACCCCGAGGGCGCGGCCCAGGCCGAGATCGAGCAGTGGCTGGCCGGCCGCGAACTGCCCGACGCCGTCGCCGAACTGCTGGCCGCCGCCCGGGGCGCCGACGAGGGCGGCCCGCTGCGCCGGCTGCGCTGCCAGCAGGCCCTCGCCCCGGCCGGTCCGGAAGCCGAGCGGGCGGTCCGCGCGGTGCTGGACGACCCGGAGCTCGGCGGGCTCGCCCGGGTCTGGCTCTCCGAGCGCGGGGCGGCCGACGTACCGGCGCCGGACGGGACGATGGTGTTCTGGCTGACCGTCGACACGATCGCGGCGCAGCTCGCGGCGGACGGGGAGACGGCGGAACTGCCGCTGCTGATGCGGTCGCTGACCGAGCACCACGCGGGGTTCTTCGACCAGGTCTGGCGGGTGGACCACCCGGCGACGGCGTACGTGCTGGAGGCGATGGGCCGGATGCACCCGGACAAGAAGGCCGCCAAGGAGGCCCGCAAGGCGGCGTTCAAGGCCCGTTCGCGCCGGGCCTGACGACGGGGCGCCGGGCCTGACGACGGGGGCGCCAGGCCTGAAAATGGGGGAGGCCGCCGACCCCGTCAGGGATCCGGCCCTCCTTCGCGGGTAGTTCAGCCGCCGTTCACGTGCGGACGGGAGCCTGTGCGCCGACGACCGAACGACAGGCGCACCACCTCCCCACCCCTGGAGACCCGATGCCGCTCAGCCGTAGAGACTTCACCGCCCGCACCGTCATCGCCGGCGCGGGAGTCGCGCTCACCGGGACGGTCGGCGCACTCGCCACCGCCCCGGGAGCGCTGGCGGCCGACGACAGCACCCGGCGCGACGAGCACGGCCGGCCCTGCGAGCCCGGCTACGGCCCGCTCCTCGCGGACCCGGCCGGACTGCTCGCCCTCCCCGCCGGATTCAGCTACCGCGTGATCACCCACAGCGGGGTCACCAGCCTCGACTCGGGCGAGTCCACCCCGTCCAACCACGACGGCACCGCCGCCTTCGAGGGCCACCGCGGGGTCACCCTCCTCGTCAACAACCACGAGCTCAAGGGCAAGCGGGCGGACTGGGCGCACCCCGTCCCGCTCACCGAGGGCCTCGTCTACGACCCGGCCGCGGCCGGCGGCTGCACGGTCGTCGAGGTCCGGCGCGGCGGCGAGGTCGCCGAATGGGTGGGCATCGCCGGTACGTCCACCAACTGCGCGGGCGGCGCCACCCCCTGGGATACCTGGCTGACCTGCGAGGAGACCGAGGACCTCGCCGGCAAGAACGGGATGACCAAGGACCACGGCTACGTGTTCGAGGTCGACCCGCACGACCGCCGCGCCAACCGCGACCCGCGGCCGGTCAAGGCCTTCGGCCGGTACGCCCACGAGGCCGTGGTCATCGACCCGCGCCAGGGCCACGCGTACCTGACCGAGGACGCCTCCGGCCCCAACGGGCTGCTCTACCGCTGGACCCCGCCGAGCGGCTTCCGCCACGGGCGCGGCAAGCTCCGTACCCTCGCGGCCGACGCCGGCGTGCTCGCCGCCGCCAAGTGCTTCGACAGCGCGGGCCGGTTCGTCGACGACCTCTCGCGCGCGACGAAGATCGGCACCGTCTACGGGGTCGACTGGGTGACCGTGCCGGACCGCGACGCGCGGACGGTGTCCGTGCGCAAGCAGTTCGGGGAGGGCGCGGTGACCCGCGCCCGCAAGCTGGAGGGCATGTGGTGGGCCGACGGGGGCACGTACTTCGTCTCCTCGTACGCCCGTGAGGAGAGCCCGGGCACGGCCCACGACGGCCAGGTGTGGTTCTACGACCCGAAGCGGCGCACGGTCCGGCTGACGGTGGTGCTCGGCGTGAACACCGACCCGGCGAAGGACGGTTCCTTCGACGGCCCCGACAACATCACGGTCTCCCCGTACGGCGGCCTGGTCATCGCGGAGGACGGCAGCGGCCTGCAGCACCTCTTCGGCGCGACCGAGTCGGGGCGTACGTACCCGCTGGCGCGCAACGAGCTGAACATGGGGACGGCGCAGGAGCCGGAGTACTCCGAGTTCACCGGTGTCTGCTTCTCCCCGGACGGGCGCACGCTGTACGCCAACATCCAGGAACCGGGCATCATGCTCGCCATCACGGGACCGTGGCGCCGCGCGCACTGACGCCGGGACGGCTGATGTAGCCGGTACGGCCGGTGGTGGCCGGTGTACCTGCGGTCGGCGTTCCGGCCGCAGGTACGTGTGATCGACGGCTGCGCCGCCGCCCTCACTGGGCGGCGGCGACCTCGGCGATGTCGGTGCGGCTGGCGGCGGCCCATTCCTCCAGGAGGAACTCATATGCCTCGGAGGGCCACTCGTCGTCCACCCGGGTCTCGACGAGGTGCCGTATCGCCTCGTTCGCCTCTGCGGCGGACGGGCGGGCGGGACCCGCGGGCCGGAGTGTGCTGTACATGCTTTCAAGGTTACGGGCGGGCACTGACAGTCACCCCCCTATTAAGGGTGGAATCCATCACCTCGGCCCTCCGGCCGGCGGTCACGGTCGCTCCATGTGCCCGCCCACCTGCTCAGAGTGCCTGCGAGGCGGGCTTGACCATCCCGCGCACTGTGCGGGACTTCACAAACTCTCCGATGGCCGTCATCTCCCATTCGCCCGAGAACTGGCGAATCAGTTTGGCCATCATGACCCCGGTCTGCGGTTCGGCACCCGTGAGGTCGAAGCGCACCAGCTCCTCCCCGCTCGCCGCGTCGATCAGGCGGCAGTACGCCTTGGCGACCTCGGTGAACTTCTGGCCGGAGAAGGAGTTGACGGTGAAGACCAGGCCCGTGGCCTCCGCGGGCAGCCGCCCGAGGTCCACGACGATCACCTCGTCGTCCCCGGCGCCCTCGCCGGTGAGGTTGTCGCCCGAGTGCTTGATGGCGCCGCCCAGGATGGACAGCTTGCCGAAGTAGCAGCTGTCGATGTGGTTGCGCTGCGGGCCGTACGCGATCACGGAGGCGTCGAGGTCGATGTCCCGGCCGCGGAACGCCGGCTCCCAGCCCAGGCCCATCTTGACCTGGGAGAGCAGCGGGCGGCCGTTCTTGACGAGGGACACGGTCTGGTTCTTCTGGAGGCTGACCCGGCCCTTGTCCAGGTTGATCTTCCCGGTGCCGGGCGCGGCGGCCGCGGCGGCGGGGGGTGCGGCGGGCGGAGCGGCCGGCGGGGCCGCGGGGAACGACGGGGCCGCCGGGGTCATCGGGGCGCCCGTCGTACCCGGAGCACTGGGCCAGGACGAAGGGGAGGGCGCGGCGGGGGCCTGCGGGGCGGCCGCGGCCGGCGGGGCGGGCTCCTCGTCCACGGAGACCCCGAAGTCCGTCGCGATCCCGGCGAGGCCGTTCGCGTACCCCTGGCCGACCGCGCGCACCTTCCACACGCCGCCGCGCTGGTAGACCTCGACGACCACGAGCGCGGTCTCGGCGCCCAGCTGCGGCGGGGTGAAGGAGGCGATCACCGCGCCGGTCTCGGCGTGCCGCACGGTGGCGGTGGGCTCGATGCCCTGGAACGTCTGCCCCGCGGCGTCGGGGCTGGCCGTGACCACGATCCGCTCGATGCCCGGCGGCAGGGCGCCCGTGTCGACGGTGATCGAGTCCGGCGCCGCCCCGCCGCCGGACCGGTAGCTGACACCGGGCCCGGACGGCTGGTTGTAGAAGATGAAGTCGGCGTCGGAACGCACCTTGCCGTCCGCCGCGAGGAGCAGTCCCGACACGTCGAGCCGCACCGGGGCAGCCACGTCCACCGTCACACGGACGGTGTTGAGCGGCAGGTTGGAACCTGGGGTCATAGCGGTCATGCCCGGAGAACGACCGGAGGTGCTTTGCCGTTCCCTTACCCTCGCGGCAGATTTCAGCGCCGGTTGCGGGGGTGGTTCTTCGCCGTCCGCTCGTTGCCGAACTTGTACGCGCCCGTCCAGCGGGCCATCACGAGCTGCGCGTCGCCGGACTCCACCTCGGCGAGGAACTTCTCGGCCCGGCCGCCGCGCAGGGTGCTCGCGGACCGTCCCTGGTGCGTGATGACCACGCTCCCGTCGGCGCGCTGTTCGTACGTGAATCCGTGAGGTCTCGGCATGACCGGCAGCCTGCCCCGCGCGGTCGGGGCCGGCAACGGATTTACGGGGCGGGGGGCGTGATCCGGCGGGGCAGCCCCAGCGGGTTCGCCTCGCGCAGCTCCGCCGGAAGCAGCGGGTCCGGCACCGACTGGTAGACCACCGGCCGCAGCCAGCGCTCGACGGCGGTCCCGCCGACCGAGGTGGAGTGCGAGGTCGCCGCCGGGTACGGGCCGCCGTGGTGCTGGGCCGGGGCCACCGCGACCCCGGTCGGCCAGCCGTTGACCAGGATCCGCCCGGCCAGCGCCGTGACCTGCGCGATCAGCTCCGCCGCCGGGCCCGGGCCGCCGTCGGCCTCGGCCGCGGAGAGCTGGAGCGTGGCGCTCAGGTTCCCGGGGAGCAGGCCGAGCACCGACCCCGCCTCGCCCTGGTCCGCGTACCGGACGACCACGGTCACCGGTCCGAAGCACTCCTCCAGCAGCACCTCGTACGCGCCGCCCTCCAGCAGGCTCCCGGCCGGCACGGTCAGGTACCCCGCTCCGACGGTGTGCTCGCCGCCGGAGCCCGGGGTGACGGGCGCGCCGACGCCGGGGAGCGCGGCCCGCTCGCGTACGCCGGAGATGAAGTTCTCCCGCATCCGGTGGTCGAGCAGGACGCCCGGCTCGGTCTCGCCGAGCGCCTTCGTCAGTGCGCCGGTGAGCCGGTCGCCGTCCGCGCCCTCGGGGACCAGGACCAGGCCCGGCTTGACGCAGAACTGGCCGACCCCGAGGGTGACCGAGCCCGCGAGTCCGGCGGCGATCTCCTCGGCGCGCTCGGCGGCGGCCGCGGGCGTGACCACGACGGGGTTGAGGGAGCCGAGTTCGCCGTGGAACGGGATGGGCACGGGCCGGGCGGCGGCCGCGTCGAACAGCGCCCGCCCGCCCCGGATGGAACCGGTGAACCCGGCAGCCGAGACGAGCGGGTGGCGGATCAGCTCCAGACCCGCGTCGAACCCGTGGACGACGGCCACCACTTCGGCCGGCAGCCCGACGGCCACGGCCGCCCGGCGCAGCAGCGAGGCGCACAGCTCGGAGGTGGCGGGATGGTCGGGGTGCGCCTTGACGACCACCGGGCAGCCGGCGGCCAGCGCGCTCGCGGTGTCCCCGCCGGGGACGGAGAACGCGAGCGGGAAGTTGGAGGCGGCGTAGACCGCGACCACGCCCAGCGGCACCTTGTAGCGGCGCAGCTCGGGGCGGGGCGGGACGGCGCCGGGATCGGGGCGGTCGATGCGGATGTCGAGGTACGCGCCCTCGTCCACGGCGTCGGCGAAGGCCCGCAGCTGGCCGGTGGTGCGGGCGAGTTCGCCGGTGAGCCGGCCCGGCCCGAGGGCGGTCTCGGCGTCGGCGGCCTCGATGACGTGGGCCGCGGCCTCGTCGAGCAGCTCGGCGGCCGCGCGCAGGAAGGCCGCGCGGGCGGTGCGGTCGGCGAGGGCGGCGCGGGCCGAGTGGGCGGCGCGCACGGCCCCGTCCACCTCGCCGGACGTGGCTTCGACGGCAACTTGTTCGCGCTGCTTCCCGGTGCGGGGGTCCACACTCCAGACTGGTGTTGCTGCCATGGCGCACTGCCTCCTGGATCTCGCTGACCCGCGCGGTGGCGTTCAGTATTCTGAACGCCGTTCCGATGGATGGATGATCACATCCGTTCCGGACTCTATTTCCGGGTCTTCCGCGTTGACAAGGGACAAGAGGGGCAAGAAGGCGAATGACCACTGGTGAACCGGGCGGATCCGGCGCGCGATCGGAGGGGTCCGAGGGCCCGGGGGCGCCGGCGGCCGTCAAATCGGCCGTCCGTACGGTCCTGTTGCTGGAGCACTTCGCGGCGCGGCCCGGACTGCACAGCCTGGCCGACATCCAGCACGACCTCTCGCTGCCCAAGTCCAGCCTCTACATGCTGCTGCGCACCCTGGTGAACCTGGGGTGGGTGGAGACGGACGCGACGGGCACGCGGTACGGCATCGGCGTACGGGCCCTGCTGGTCGGCAGCTCGTACATCGACGGGGACGAGGTCGTCGCCGCGGCCCGGCCCACCCTGGACCGGCTCTCCGACGACACGACCGAGACCATCCACCTGGCCCGGAGGGACGGCACGAGCGTGGTCTACCTGGCCACCCGCCCGTCGCAGCACTACCTGCGGCCGTTCACGCGGGTGGGCCGGCGGCTGCCCGTGCACTCGACCGCGCTGGGCAAGGCGCTGCTGGCGACCCACTCCGACGAGGAGGTACGGGCTCTGCTGCCGCGGAGGCTGGAAGCGGTCACCGAGCACACGATCACCGACCGGGAGCAGCTCGTGGAGGAGCTGGCGCTGGTACGGGAGCAGGGTTACGCGGTGGACCGGGAGGAGAACACGCTCGGGCTGCGCTGCTTCGGGGTGGCGGTGCCGTACCGGACGCCGGCCCGGGACGCGGTGAGCTGCTCGGTGCCGGTGGCCCGGCTGACGGCGGACCACGAACAGCGGATCAAGGCGGCGCTGTTCGAGGCGCGGGACCGGCTGTCGGTGGCGACCCGGCGCATGTGAGGCGGTGGACGGGGAGGTTCCTCCCCCGGGCGGGGGAGGCGGTTCCCCTTCGCGGGGGAGGTGGCGGGGCAGCGGAGACGGGACCGTTGAGCCATGACCACACGAGCGGTGAACACGAACGAGACGGCGGGCACGGACGAGACGGCGGGCACGGACGAGACGGCCGCTGCGCGGTCGACGGGCGCCGGTCCGGGGACCCGGCGCAGGATCCTGGGGGCTGCGGCTCTGGCCGCCACCGTGCCGTACCTGTGCCTCAAGGGGGCCTGGGTGGCGGGGAGCCGCATCGGGATACCGGACGGCAGCGTGCTGCTGGGCCCCGGGATGTTCTTCAAGGTGGCGAACGCCGTCACGCTGGTCATGGACGCGGCCGTCATCGTGCTCGTGCTGGTGTTCACCGGCCCTGGGGCAGACGGGTGCCGTCATGGCTGCTGACCCTCCCGGTGTTCGTCGCCACCGGACTGCTCGTGCCGATCGTCGTGGCCTTCCCCGGCCAACTCCTCGTGAGAGCGGTGGGGCTGGGGCCGGACGCGGCCGCGCAGGCGGCCAAGGAGCCCTTCCTCGACCCCTGGGTGTTCAACGTCGTGTACGGCGGCTTCATCGTGCAGGCCATAGCCCTGGCCGCGCTGTTCGTCCCCTATGCGCGGGAGCGCTGGGGCGGCCTGTGGCAGGGCGTCCAGGGGGAGGGGCTCCCGTCACCCACGGGGGTGGTGGCGGGAGCCGCGGCGGCGCTGGCCGCGGTCGTGGCGGCGGCGGAGTTCACCTGGGCCTTCGGAGGTACGGCCGGGCTCAGCGCGTCGCAGATAGCGCAGTTCAGCCCCGAGACGGGCGTGGTGTTCGCCACCTACGGGATGTGCACGCTGGTCGCCGGGGCGGGAGCCGTGAACCTGGCCCGGGGCGGGGCCCGGCCGGCCCGGTGGGCGCTGGCCGTCGCATGGACCGGGGCGGCGGCCGCGGCGAGCTGGGGGCTGTGGCTCCTGATCTCCTGCGCGGGCACCGTCGATCCCGCGAAGGCGGTCACCACCGGGATGGTCCTGACCTACGCTGGCCAAATGATCACCGGCCTGCTCGCCGCAGCCGTCCTGGTCCGGTTCCTCACCTCACGCCGCCGCCCCGCGTGACAGGGAGTGGCGCGAAGGGGAAAGGGCCGACGGGGGCGGTGG